>JBBSJW010000064.1:0-16665 GCA_038256885.1 Propionibacteriales bacterium | reverse complement strand
TCAAGAAGTTCTACTCAACCGAGAACGCCCGCCGAAACGCCATGCCAGCATGGATCCACCACTACAACCACCATCGGCCCCACACCGCAATCGGCAAGCTTCCACCCATCAGCCGCATAACCAACCTGGCTGGTCAGTACATCTAGGCCGCGACCTAGCTCGGACGCTGGAGCTCTTGCCAGCGGGAGTCGGCAACCTCGAACGGTACGAGATGTCGCGCGCCGCTCTGCAGAGACGTGTGCCACGTGCCGCGCACGATGCGGATGCCGGGGGAGTCGAGCCATCGCAACAAGCACTCGGTCTCCTCGACCGTCGCCGCCGGAACCGGCCCGAAGCCACCTGGGACCGTCTCGGCAGTTGCCAGCAGCGCATCGACCCATCCCGACGGGTGGGTGCCGCGCGGAAGGATGCCGGCACCGGCGAGGCGGCCGTAGCGGATGACATGCACCTCCCAGCCCTCGTCGTGAGGGGCGGCAGCGACGAGCTCCGGCTCACTGGTCACCTCGCGGAGGCGCTGCGTGCGTACGGAGGCCCGCAGGAACGACGTGAGGCGATCGCGCCACGTGGCCGCCTCCTCGAACCGCTCGTTGCGGGCGAGGTAGAGCATGTGCGCGTGCACGGCAGAGACGAGCTCCTCCGGATCGCCCACCATTGCGCGGCGAACGCGATTGACCTCGGCGTCATAGATCTCGATGTCGACGGAGCCGTCGCACGGCGACAGGCAGTGACCCATCTCCTTCAGCGCGCAGGGCGAGCTGCGTGACTTGAGCGCGAGTCGTGGGGTGCATTGCCGGATCTTGAACGAGTCGTGGAGCGCCGTCAGGGCACCCTCGGCGGATTGGCGGCCACGGAACGGTCCGATGTAGTCGGCCTCGTCGTCGAGGACCACGCGCACGATCGACAGCCGCGGCCACGGCTCGCGGGTCAGCTTGAGCCAGGTGAGCTTGTCGGGGAACCTGGAGCGGCGGTTGAACGGCGGGCGGTGCTTGCCGATCAGCCGGAGCTCACGCACTTGGGCCTCGAGCGGGGTGGCGCAGACGATGCCTTCGATGCGCTGGGCCAGCATGACCATCTGTCCCATGCGGGTGCGCGTCTCGGCCTTGGTGAAGTAGGACCGGGTGCGAGCGCGGAGGTTGCGCGAGGTGCCGATGTAAAGGGGTTCGTCCTTGGAGTCGCGGAAGACGTAGACACCGGGAGCGACGGGCAGGTGGTCGGCGAGGTGGCGCTTCTTGCGCTGCTCAGGAGTCACCTTGGAGGTGTAGGTCGAGACCTCTTCGAGCGTCGTCACACCGAGGTTGCCCAGCCGCTCGAACAGCCCGTGCAGCACGTCGACCGTCGCGCGAGCGTCCGAGAGTGCGCGGTGGTCGGGAGTCGTCGTCGCGTGGAACTTCATCGCCAGCGTCGAGAGCTTGCAGTTGGGGACCTCGTCGCGGGTGAGTGCACGGCGAGCAAGAACGGCGGTGTCGAGCACCTCGAAGCCGGGCCAGGGGATGCCGAGCTCGCGAGCATTGTGCTTGAGGAACCCGACATCGAAAGGTGCGTTGTGTGCCACGAGGACGCTGCCCTTGGCGAATTCGAGGAAGCTGGGGAGCACCTCCGCAATGCGTGGGGCCGAGATCACCATCTGGTTGGTGATGCCGGTCAGCACCGTGATGAACGCGGGTATGAGCTCGTCGGGGTTGACCAACGACTGGAACTCGCCGAGCACCTCGCCGCCGCACACCTTGACCGCGCCGAACTCGGTGATCTTGGAGCCACCGGCGGCCGAACCTCCCGTCGTCTCGAGGTCGACGACACAGAAGGTTGTGGAGGACAGGGAGCGACCGAGCTCGTCGAAGGTTCCCTGGATTTCCTGCACGCGGCAAACGCTAAGCGCGGCTACTGACAGACCCGCGCAATCTGCAATCCTCGGCGTTTTTGTCCGAGGCCCTCCCTAACGTCATATCTGTACTCGCCATCTGGGCGGGTCGCACAGCAGCATCAGGAGGTGCCGACATGCATGATCACCCAACCACCGACTCCGTCGTCGTCGACTGCGATCGGTGCCTCGTACGCAGCCCCGGCGCATGTGGCGACTGCATCGTCACCGTCCTGCTCGGCGCACCACCGGCCGGCATAGAGCTCGATGCTCAGGAGATGGCAGCCCTTGAGGTGCTCGCCGCCGCAGGCTGCGTGCCCCCACTGCGCCTCGTGACACCTGGTCCTGTGTCGTCAGTCACTCCCGGCTCTGCTGTATCAGTCACTCCCGGCTCTGCTGTATCAGTCACTCCCGTGACGGGGGCCGAGATAGAGGCCGTCTGATCCGTACGTCAGGTTGATCTGACCCCATGCTCCACCTAGAGTGGGCCACTGTGCGTCCGGTGAACGGCGGCCTCCAGGTCGGCGTCGGGCGCACCGCCTAATCGTCACAGCTGTGGGGAAGACAACTGAGACGAACCGGGGACCCATGTTTGTGGGGTGAATCGGATCACGCTTCTAGGTAAAACTAGTCGTGCGGACCGTAGGGCAGACCTTGGCCCGAACCCGTCAGCTCACCTGGTAGGCGTCGAGGGTAGGAGTTCTTGCGTGCGACAGCCACGTAATCGAGCACGAAGCCGCGCTCTGGTAGCGGTGTCATCACTTGCAGTTGTAGGCGCGATGTTCGCGTTCCCGTCAGCCCAGGCTGACCCTGCGCCGACCGTTGAGAGCATCGAAACTTCGCTTCACGAGATCGAGGCGATGAACGAGCAGGTCAACCAGATCGGCGTACGCACCAAGCAGACCCGCAACGAGATCGCTGACCTCAACGACGAGATCTCCGAAGCGATGGTCGGCTACAACCAGCAGAAGGAACAGCTGAGCACCGCGATCGTCCAGCAGCAGATGGACGCGCCACTCGGTCCGACCGTCAACCTCTTCGGTAGCGGCGACCCCGAGCAGTTCCTCGCCGGCCTCGGTGCCGTGCAAGCCCTCAACAGCACTCGCGCCGACGCTCTCGAGCAGTTCGGCGAGTCGAGCAAGGCGCTGAAGAACCGCCGCGCCCAGCTCAAGGACCGCCAGGACGAGCTTGCAGCCGCCAAGAAGCGCTCAGCGAAGACGCGTCAGGAGATCCGCAAGCAGTACGACGCGGTCAAGGCGCAGATCGCGCAGCTCAGCCCCGCTGACCAGGCAAAACTCGACTCCGGTACGACCAAGATCGACTTCGAGCCCGTCGCTTCAGGCCGCGCCCAGGCCGCGATCAACTTCGCGCTGGCCCAGCTCGGCGAGCCGTACTCCTGGGGCGGCACTGGCCCTGGCAGCTGGGACTGCTCCGGCCTTGTCATGAAGGCTTGGGCTGCTGCCGGCATCTCTCTGCCGCGCGTCGTGGGTCCGCAGTACGCCGCCACCAAGCAAATCTCCGCCAGTCAGCTGCAGCCGGGCGACCTGGTGTTCTATGGCGACATGTCCCACAACGGCATGTACCTCGGCAAGGGTCGTGTCGTGCATGCTCCTCGTCCGGGCCGCAGCGTTGAGATCACCGGCCTCGGGGGCTACAGCAAGTTTGGCCGGGTTGGCTGACCAGCGACGCCTGTCGCCGAACGCCTCCGCAGCACTCGTACTGATCCTGCTCGGTGCTGCCCTCTTGCTCTGGCAGCGGCCGTGGGAGGGCTCGTCTGATCCCGACGTGGTCGTCGACGTACCGGCGAACGCCAGCGCAGTCCTGACTGCGCAGTTCCGTGAGCTGTCCGACGCACGCTCGGAATCGGAGTTCACCGCCGCTGCTGGCTCGAGCAGCGCCGCCCGTGCGTTTGCCCGCGACGCGTGGTCCGCGCGGGAAGCGCTGGGCGCTCGTGACGTTGGTCTGCGCTACATCACCGGTGGCGAGGTAGCCGATCGAGCAGACGGCTCGACGCAGGCCGATGTCGAGGTCAGCTGGATGGCTGGCGGCGAATCAGGTCTCCCCGAGGAGCGTCGTACCGCGATCGCGAAGTTCCGGCTGGACCCACGGCCCGACGGCACCTTTGCAGTTCGCAGCGTCAAGGCGGGCACTGGTTCGCTCCCGGTCTGGTTGGCCGGCAAGGTCGAGGTCCAGAAGCAGGCCGACACCGTCGTCATCTCCGTCGACGGGGGTGTTGCCGGGCAGATCGAGTCGATGACGGCACGCGCTCGTTCCGCTGTTGTCAATGTCCTCCCTGACGCCACTCGCCGAGTCGTCGTGGTGTCGCCGCATACGCAGGGTCAGATGGCGGAGCTTGTCGGTCGCAAGGTCGCCGAGGTCGACCAGATCGCAGCAGTCACCACCAACCTCGACGGAAGCAACGGCACCGCCAGCGGCGTCGTGATCGTGCTCAACCCCGCGGTCTTCTCGACCATGGACGAACGTGCGGCCCAGGTCGTACTCACCCACGAGGCGACGCACCTCCTGACCTCTGCTGTCGGCACGTCGGCAGAGACCTGGGTTGTCGAAGGCTTCGCCGACTTCGTCGCACTGCATGACGACGACGCCCCGCTTTCGCTCAGCGCCGGTCAGGTGCTGGCGGAGGTCAAGGCAGGCAAGACGCCGAAGCGACTGCCGTCCACGGCCGACTTTGAGTCGACGGGTCACGGGCTCGGTGCGGTGTACGAGTCGGCATGGATGATCTTCCGGATGCTCGCCGAGACGCACAGCGACGCAGACATCGTCGCGTTCTACGAGGACGTGCTCGGCGGCACGAAGCTCAACCCGGCTCTGGAGCAGGCGTTCGGGCTGAGCGTCGACGAGCTCACGGCCGACTGGCGACGCTACCTGGTGAAGAGCGCTTCTACCGTGTCGTGAAAGTCGCGCAGGACGGAATTGCGCTTGACCTTGAACGAGGGCGTCAGATAACCGTTCGCCTCGGTCCAGTCCTCCGACATGATCTTGAACTTGCGGATCGCCTCGGCCTGCGACACCTGTGAGTTGGCGTCGTCGATCGCCTTCTGGATCTCGGCCTTGAGCTCAGGGTCCTTCAGGCTTCCGGTCCACGACTCAGAGTCGATCGTGACGAGAGCAGCGACGAACGGCTTGCCGTCGCCGACCACCAAGCACTGACTGACGTGCGGGTGCGCGCGTACGCGTTCCTCGAGCACGGCAGGTGCGACATTCTTGCCGCCCGCCGTCACGATGATCTCCTTGCGACGCCCGGTGATGCGTACGTATCCGTCCTCGTCGACCTCACCGAGATCGCCGGTGGCGAACCAACCGTCAGGATCAAGCGCCTCTGCGGTGGCCTCGTCGTTGTTCCAGTAGCCCGTGAAGATCTGCGGCCCACGGAAGCTGAGCTCACCGTCGCTGGTCACGCGCACCTCGGTGCCTGGCATCGGACGGCCGACGGTGCCGATGCGCTGATCGGTGGGCGTGTTGACGCACAACGCGGCCGTCGTCTCGGTGAGCCCATAGCCCTCGAGGATCGTGACGCCGATACCGCGGTAGAAGTGTGCGAGTCGCTCGCCGAGCGGGGCGCCACCCGAGATCGCCCACTGGGCTTTGCCGCCGAGAGCTTCACGGATCTTGCTGTAGACGAGCCCGTCGAACACCTTGTGCTGCCCGCGCAGGACGAGTCCGGGCCCGCCGGTGTCGAGCGCCTTGCTGTACGCGATCGCAGTCTGGGCGGCCCTGTCGAAAACCTTGCCGCGACCGTTGGCATACGCCTTGGTGCTGGCTGAGTTGAAGACCTTCTCGAACACGCGCGGGACAGCGAGCACGAAGGTCGGCTGGAAGTCGCCGAGGTGGTGGGGGAGTTCCTTGATGTCGGCGGTGTGGCCGACCTTGACGCCGGAGCGGATCGAGCCGACCGGGATGATGCGCGCAAAAACATGAGCCAGCGGCAGGAACAGCAGCGTGGAGGCATCCTCGGCGCCGAACAGCTCGGGGAGCTGCTGGGTCGCCGCCTCAAGCTCCGCACGGAAGTTGCCGTGCGTCAGCTTGCAGCCCTTGGGCTTGCCGGTCGTGCCTGAGGTGTAGATCAGCGTCGCCAGAGTTGCGCTGGTCAAGGCCGAGCGACGTACCTCAACCTCCGCGTCGGTGACCTTCGTACCGCCCGCCTTGATCTCGTCGAAGGCGCCTGACTCGATGCACCAGAGCTTCTTGAGGTGCTTGGACCTGGCTTCCTTGACGCTGGCCTCGTGAGCGGGTGTCTCGACGATCGCGGCAACCGCTCCCGAGTCCTTGAAGATCCATTCGATCTGTGCGACGGAGGAGGTCTCGTAGACGGGCACTGTCGTCGCGCCGATCCACCAGATGGCGTAATCGGCAACGGTCCACTCATAACGGGTCTTGGACAGGATCACGACACGATCGCCAGCCTTGACCCCAGCTGCGATCAGGCCCTTGGCAAAGTCCAGGACCTGACCGTGGAACGCCCCGAGCGTCACGTCCTGCCAGTAGCCGCCAACCCGGCGGGCAAGCGCTACGTCATCGACGTGCGCAGGGAGGCGGTCGAGGATGTCCAGGGAGAGGTTGCCCGGATCGATGCGCTCACTCACGCCGATACCCCCTTTGAAAAGGCACGGGAAGGAGGCACCGGCGTGATTGATGTCTGATGGTTCGTTCGCTGGCGCTCACTCACGTACGCAGGCTACCCGGAGCGTTCGCCTCCGTCTCAACCACTAGCATGGGAGAACACAATCAGACCGGCGAGGAGGGGTGATGGCGCGGACCACGAGCGACATCATCATCGATGCTCCCGCTGGGCAGATCATGGATGTGATCGCCGATTTCGGCGCCTATCCCCAATGGGCGACGGGCGTCAAGACCGCCGACATCGTGGCTGGCGGCGACGGAGGTCGCGCCGAGCGCGTCCACTTCATTCTCGACGCTGCTCCGATCCGTGACGAATACGAGCTCGGCTACGTCTGGGACGGTGATCGTGGCGTCTCGTGGAACCTCTCGAAGCCGGGAGCGATGTTGACCTCGGTTGATGGCGCCTACGTGCTCGAACCGCTCGAGCAGACGCAGACCAAGGTGACCTATCAGTTGGCCGTGGACGTCTCCGTGCCGTTGCTCGGCATGTTGAAGCGCAAGGCCGAGAAGGTCATCATCGACACCGCGCTCAAGGGGTTGAAGAAACAGGTTGAGGCGCTGTGAGCGAGCGTAGCGAGCGAACCATGGGCGGCCAGTCACAGCGCCTCGCCCGTATCTTTGCTCTTTCGTTGGGCGTTGCGCTGTGAGCGAAAGCGCGAGCGAGCCGGTCGGCTCGGTGTCTGAAGAGGCGTTCAAGCTGTTCCGCGCCTTGAGCTCGTCGAGCGCTGAGCCCAAGTCGGACCAACCTCATGTGTGCACCGCGACGTGGTGCCCCGTGTGCCAGGTGGTCGGACTCGTCCGCGACAACCCCGATGCGATCGCGCAGGTGTCAGCATCCGCGGCTGCGTTCGCCAAGTCGCTGCGCGATCTGGTCGATTCCGCGAAGCCCACTCCGCCTGAGAATGAGGACGCATGACCTTCGCTATCGGTGTCGACATCGGCGGTACGAAGATAGCTGCGGGCCTCGTCTCAGAGGCCGGTGAGCTGCTCAAGCGCGAGAGCGAGCCGACGCCCGACGACTCGTCCACGATCCCCAAGATCGTCGCCGAACTCGCCGAACGCCTTGCCGGCGACGAGAAGATCGTCGGCGTGGGCATCGGCGCTGCTGGCTTCACCAGCACCGACCGGACCACGGTGCGGTTCGCACCCAACATCAACTGGGTCGACGAGCCTCTGGCGGAGCGGGTCTCTCAGCTGGTCGACCTTCCCGTCGTGGTCGAGAACGACGCCAACGCTGCCGCGTGGGGCGAGTTCGCCTTCGGTGCTGGCGAGGACACCGACGACCTGCTCCTCGTCACGATCGGCACCGGGGTGGGCGGCGGCATCGTCCACCACGGCCAGCTCTATCGCGGCGGCTTCGGCATCGCCGCCGAGATCGGCCACATGCGCATCGTGCCCAACGGCATCGAGTGCGGATGCGGTGAGCACGGCTGCTTCGAGCAGTACGCCAGCGGCAGTGCCCTCGTACGCTTGGCTCGCGAGCGGGTGGCGAACAGTGACCGCGGTACAGAGGCGTTGAAGGCACTGGCTGACGGAGACCTCAACAAGATCACCGGTCCGGGTCTCACCGAGCTGGCCCATGGCGGCGACGCGCTTTCGGTTGAGCTGCTGGCCGAGCTGGGTCAATGGATCGGCGAGGGAATCGCGATTCTGGCTTCGATCCTCGATCCGCGCGTCATCGCGATCGGAGGGGGAGTGGCGGCCGCCGGAGACCTGTTGCTCGTCCCAGTCGTCGAAGCCTTCGAGACACACCTGCCAGCCCGCGCACACCGTCCGCAGGCCGAGGTGCGCCTCGCTGCCCTCGGCAATGCCGCCGGCATCATCGGCGCCGCAGACCTCGCGAGGAGCGAATCCTTCTAATGGCAGACAAGCTGGCGATCGGTATCGACATTGGCGGTACCAAGATCGCCGCAGGAGTTGTTGACGAGGATGGACGCATCCTCGCGCGTCTGAAGCGCGAAACCCCGACAATCGAACCTCTTGCCGTGATTGACGCGATTGCCGAGATCACCGAGGAGTTCCGCCGCGAGCATCACATCACCGCCGTCGGCATCGGCGCAGCGGGATTCGTCGACGCAACACAGTCGACCGTGCTGTTCGCGCCGCACCTGGCGTGGCGCAATGAGCCACTACGCGACTCGGTGGCCCGTCGTACAGGGCTGCCCGTCATGGTGGACAACGACGCCAACGCGAGTGGCTGGGCCGAATGGCGCTTCGGAGCTGCGCAGGGTGAAGCTGACCTCGTGCTGATCACGTTGGGCACGGGTATCGGTGGCGCGATTGTCATAGACGGTCAGCCCTATCGCGGCAAGTTCGGGGTCGCCGGGGAGTTCGGGCACATGCAGGTCGTTCCCGACGGGCGACTGTGCGAATGTGGCAACCATGGCTGCTGGGAGCAGTACGCCAGTGGCCGCGTGCTCACCCGTCGCGGCAGAGCTGCCGCAGCGGACGGGACCGACATCGGCAAGGCGATGCTGGCCGATGCTGGCGGAGACATCGAACGTATCGAAGGTTCATTCGTGAGCAGGTACGCCGACGAGGGCAATGCCGAGGCGATCGAATGGATTGCCGATGTCGGCGACTGGCTCGGTGTTGGCATCGCCAACCTCGCAGCAGCTCTCGATCCCGGGATGTTCGTCATCGGCGGGGGAGTGAGCGATGCGGGAGATCTCCTGATCGAGCCGGCCAAGGCTGCATACAGCCGCACGTTGACGGGCCGCGGCTATCGCGCCGAGGCGCGCATCGCGCGAGCGCACCTCGGGCCCGAGGCAGGTTTGATCGGCGCGGCCGACATGGCCCGACTTACAGCACGGCGCCGTCGTCCGGCCAATCCGAGCGCCCGGGCCCGTGCTCGGGCAGCTTCGAAACCAGGTAGATCGCCGCTGCGACGAAAGTGAGAATCGCTGCTCCCAAGATGGGACGGGGCAGGATCTCGCCAAACATGGTGGCAACCACCAGCGCCAAGGGCGCGCCTGCCAGTCCAATCCAGGCCAATGTCATGGCGCGACTTCGCGGACGCACCGGCGTTGGCTCGACCTTGCGGTAGAACGGCTCTTCCGCCTCGACCGGTTCGGTGTCATCCGACCAGGCGAGCGGAGGAGGCTCGACTGGCGCAGGCTCGGGCACCTCGTCAGGGAAGTCGAGTTCGAGGTCGAGCCCTTCGACGATCTTGTCGAAGTCGTCCTTGTCAGGCATGCCGCGGCCCCCTGGAAAAGAGCACGAGAGGAGACAGCGGCGTGCTCGACGCCGGATTGTGCCCGCCCCCTACTCGCAGACCTCGTGGGGGTGCCCCCAGCTGGCGCTCAGGCACTACTAGCCCCAACGTGCTCGGCGATGAACGCGGAGGTGCGGTCGAAGATCAATGGCGCGTCATTGTCGATCGTCGCGACGTGGAAGCTGTCCTTGAGCTCGACGAAGTCCTTCACGGAGGAGGAGACGTTGGCGAGGATCAGATCCTTCGAGGTGATGTCGACGACGTGGTCGTCGTCGGAGCGGAAGAGGATCAACGGCTGGGTGACCTTGCCAAGGTCAGCTCGGATGGCCTTCCACAATTTCAGCTGCGATGCCAGGGCCTTCAGTGGAGTCTTGTCGTAGCCGACCTCGTCTCCGCCGGCCAGCTTGATGTCATTGCCGATGCCGGGCATGGCAGGGATGAGCCACTGCAGCGCGGGTACGAGCTTGACGTCGAAGCGCGCCAGGTTGATGGCCGGGTTGACCAGCACCAGCGCGTCCACGTCCTCGGGTCGCTGCTGCGCCAGACGTAGGCCCAGGCCAGCACCCATCGAAAGACCAGCGACGACCACCTTGTCGCACTTCGTGTGCAGCTCGGTGAGCGTCTTGTCGAGCTCGGCGTACCAGTCCTCCCAGCGGGTGCGGTTCATGTCCTTCCACGTCGTGCCGTGGCCCGGCAGGCGGGGGACCCGAACGGTGAAGCCCTGCTCCGCGAGGTGTTTGCCCCACGGAACCATCGAAGCCGGCGAGCCGGTGAACCCGTGACTCAGCAGGACACCGATGCGTCCGCCGTCGGCAGAGAAGGGTTCGGCTCCGGGCACGACGGCAACGGGAGAAGGTGAGCTCATACGGCCCATCTTCCCTCATCTGGAAGGTCGTCGGCCAGTGACCTGCGAGCACGGCCGCGTACGGAGTAGTGTCTCGTCTCGTGTTCTATTGGTTCTTGAAGTTCCTTGCGCTGGGTCCAGTGCTCAAGTTGATCTTCCGGCCATGGGCGGAGGGCACGGACAACGTTCCGAAGGAAGGCGCCGCCATCCTTGCGAGCAACCACCTGTCCTACAGCGACTGGCTGTTCATGCCGCTCGTCATCCCTCGCCGGGTGACCTTCGTCGCCAAGGCTGAGTACTTCGAGGGGTCAGGCATCAAGGGCTGGCTGCAGAAGACGTTCTTCTCCGGCGCCGGGCAGGTACCGATCGACCGTACGAGCGGTTCGGCGGCTGCCGGTGCGATCAAGACGCAGCTGCGCCTGCTGGAGGACGGCCAGGTGTGCGGCATCTACCCCGAGGGCACCCGTTCGCACGACGGCAAGCTCTACCGCGGTCGTACGGGCGTTGCGCGGCTCGCGCTCGAAGCTGGCGTGCCCGTCATCCCACTCGCGGTCATCGGCACTGACGTGGTGGCGCCTCCCGGCAAGATCTTCGGCAAGTTCGCACGCCCCGGCGTACGGTTTGGCAAGCCTCTCGACTTCAGCCGCTATGAGGGCATGCAGGACGATCGCTACATCCTGCGAGCGATCACCGACGAGATCATGTACGAGATCATGCGCCTGTCGGACCAGGAGTACGTCGACCTCTACGCGCAGGACTCCAAGAAGCGCGACCGCGACTCCGAGCGGGCCGCGGCCAAGGTTGCGGACCGTGCTGCCGCCGACGAAGTCTGGGACGACATCAAACCCCTCGAATGATTTAACCGACATCACTCACGATCTAGGAGCTTCAATGCGCATCGGCATGCTGACCGGCGGAGGCGACTGCCCCGGACTCAACGCAGTCATCCGAGGAGCGGTGCGCAAGGGAGTTTCGACGTATGGGCACGAGTTCGTCGGGTTCCGCGATGGCTGGCGAGGACCGCTCGAGAACGACACGATGACGCTCGGCATCCCCGAGGTGCGCGGCATCCTTCCGCGCGGCGGCACGATCCTCGGCTCGTCGCGTACCAACCCGTTCGCCATCGAGGGCGGCGTCGAGCGCATCAAGGACAACCTCGCGGCCAATGGTTGTGATGCCCTGATCGCTATCGGCGGCGAGGACACCCTGGGTGTGGCGACCAAGCTCGCCGACCTCGGCGTCAACGTCGTGGGCGTGCCCAAGACGATCGACAATGACCTGTCAGGCACCGACTTCACGTTCGGGTTCGACACCGCCGTCAACATCGCCATGGAAGCGATCGATCGCCTGCACACGACCGCCGAGTCCCACCACCGCGTCCTGGTGGTGGAGGTCATGGGTCGCCACGCCGGCTGGATCGCCCTGCACGCCGGACTCGCCGGCGGTGCCAACATCATCTTGATCCCGGAGCGCCCATTCGACATCGACGCGGTGTGCGCGCAGGTCGAGAGCCGGTTCGCCACGCACTATTCGCCGATCATCGTGGTGTCAGAAGGTGCCGTACCCGCCGAGGGTGGCGCGATGTCGCTGGTCAGCGGCGAGAAGGACGCGTTCGGTCACGTACGGCTCGGCGGCATCGGCGATCGGCTGGCGTCAGAGATCGAGCAGCGTACGGGCAAGGAAGCCCGCGCTGTCGTGCTCGGCCACATACAGCGCGGTGGTACGCCTACGGCATTCGACCGCTGGCTCGCCACTCGGTTTGGTCTGCACGCGATCCAGGCGGTGCACGAAGGCGACTTCGGCAAGATGGTGGCGCTGCGAGGCACCGAGATCGAGCGCGTACCGCTCGCTGAGGGCACCAAGGTCCTCAAGGTTGTGCGCCCCGAGCTCTACGAAGAAGCCGAAGTGCTTTTCGGTTGAGTTTCACCGGGCACGGTCGTGGGCGCCCTCGTACGCTCGACTGGTGCCGTCCGATCGCCCTGTCGAGAACGTCTGGGGCTACCCGCGTCCACCATCGATCGAGCTGAGCGACGAGCACATCGTCGTCGCCCTGGAGGGCAGGGTCATCGCCGAGACGTCGCGCGCGTACCGAGTCTGCGAGACCAGCCACCCGCCCACGTACTACCTGCCGGTGCGAGCGTTCGCCGACGACGTTCTGAGGGCGATCGCGGGGACCACGATCTGCGAGTGGAAGGGCGCAGCGTCGTACTACGACCTCGTAACCGAGACCAGAACGATCCCTGCAGGCGCCTGGACCTATCCGTCACCCAGCCCACGCTTCGCGGACCTGGCCGAGCACGTGGCGATCTATCCGGGAAAGGTCGACCGGTGCACGATCGACGGTGAGGTCGTGCAGGCGCAGGAGGGCGACTTCTACGGCGGCTGGATCACGTCGCGGGTCACCGGGCCGTTCAAGGGAGCACCCGGCACGATGAGCTGGTAACCAGCGTCACGTCCATGTTCTCGCCGTCCGTGCGGGACGAATGGGCAACCCGCGTATTCTTGGTATGTGAGCATTCCCACCCTTGATGAGCTTCGCGCGCTCGGAGCCGCCCAGCAGCCGACATACGTCGACCCCGCTGCGCGCGATGCTGCCGTTCAGAAGCTCCGCACGATGCCCCCACTGGTCTTCGCCGGCGAGTGCGACGCGCTTCGTGACAAGCTTGCAGAGGTAGCCCGCGGCGAGGCGTTCCTGCTCCAGGGTGGCGACTGTGCCGAGACGTTCGAAGGCGTCACCGCTGAGAACGTACGCAACAAGCTCCGCGTCCTGCTGTCGATGGCGGTTGTGCTCACGTACGCCGCAAGTGTTCCGGTCGTCAAAGTAGGCCGTCTTGCCGGTCAGTACGCCAAGCCGAGGTCGAGCGACACTGAGACCCGCGAAGGTGTCACCTTGCCGGCCTACCGCGGCGACGCGGTCAACGGCTTCGACTTCGACCCCGAGTCGCGTGCGCATGACCCGCAGCGACTCGTCGAGGTCTACCACGCGTCTGCGTCGACACTGAACCTCGCGCGAGCGTTCACCACAGGTGGTTACGCCGACCTGCGGCAGATGCACGCGTGGAACACCGACTTCGTCAAGAACAGCCCCGTCGGCGAGCGCTACGAGCGTATCGGCGCCGAGATCGATCGCGCGCTGGCGTTCATGGACGCGATCGGCGTCGACCCCGACGAGTTCCACACCGTCGACTTCTTTTCCTCGCACGAGGCACTGATCCTCGAGTACGAACACTCACTCACGCGCATCGACTCGCGTACAGAGCAGCCCTATGACGTGTCGAGCCACTTCGTGTGGATCGGCGAGCGCACCCGTCAGCTCGATGGCGCGCATGTTGAGCTGCTCAGCAAGATCGCAAACCCGATCGGTGTGAAGCTCGGCCCGACGTCGACGGCCGATGACGCGATCGCGCTGTACGAGAAGCTCAACCCCGAGCGCGTGCCCGGCAAGATCACGTTCATCACCCGCTTCGGTGCGGGCAAGATCCGCGACGGGCTGCCCAACCTTGTCGAGAAGGTCACTGCGGCAGGCCTCGAGGTCGCCTGGGTCTGCGATCCGATGCACGGCAACACCTTCGAGACCACCAACGGCTACAAGACGCGCGAGTTCGACGATGTCATCGACGAGGTCCGTGGCTTCTTCGAGGTGCACCGCAGCCTCGGTACATGGCCTGGAGGCGTTCACGTCGAACTCACTGGTGACGACGTCACCGAGTGCGTCGGCGGCGGCGCCAAGCTGTCAGCCGAAGGTCTCGCGCACCGCTACGAGACGCTGTGCGATCCGCGCCTCAACCGCGCCCAGAGCCTCGAGCTGGCCTTCTTGGTCGCCGAAATGCTCTCAGGCGCCTGAGTCCCGGTTTAGAGCACCTGGTGCACAGGCTTCGTACGGCTTGACGACTCGGCGAGGATCATCGCGACGAGCACGATGGTGCCGCCGATGGCGACCCGCCAGCCCAGCGTCTCGCTGCCGAACCACACGGCAAATCCTGCTGCGAAGACCGGTTCCATCGTCATGAGCAATGCTGCGCGAGCGGCGTCCAGCTGGCTCTGTGCCCACGTCTGCGCGAGCATCGCAAGCGCTCCGGCGGCCAAGGCCATGTAGACGACGGCGATCCAGTCGCCCGAGGTGTGGGGAAGCGTGATCCCGCCCGGCGCGGCGACGACGAAGCAGATCGCCGAGATGACGCCCATCTGGACGGTCGCCATCGCGAAGGCATCCTTCGACGTCGACCACCTGGAGAGCACGACGATGTGCACCGCGTACAGGATCGCGCTGACCAAGGTGATGGCCTCGCCGAAGCCGACGGCGAACCCTCGCAGGGACAAGATCGCCAGACCGGCAGTAGCCATGGCGACCGCAATCCACACCGTGCGGCTGATGCGTATGCCGAACGCCAACGAGGCGAGCACGGGCGTCGCCACGACGTACAGGCCGGTGATGAACCCCGAGATGCTGGCATCGGTATGCCCGAGCCCGGTGGTCTGCATGATCTGCGCGACGCCGTAGATGGCGCCGGCGTAGACGCTCTTGCGCAACATGCCCGACTGCAGTCGGCTGATCGCCTTCGGTGCGATGAGAACGAGGGCGAAGAAGGCGATCGCGAAGCGGATGGCCAGAAAGTCAGCCGCTGGTACGCGGTCCAACAGGTCCTTGATCAGGAAGAACGTCGATCCCCACATTGCGGTGACCGACAGCAGAGCTGCCGCGGCAAGACGAGGGTGCATCGTCAGAATGAAGAGATATTGACGGTACTTCCGCGGCGCGCCTTTTTGCCGCCGTCCGGGCTCTGCGACTTCACCGTGTAGTTGGTGCCGGGGAATGCCCTGACCTTGAAGCCAGCTGCCTCAAGGATTTCGATCGCCTGGTCCTTCTTCATTCCCGTGACCTTGGGCACCTTGACCAAATCAGGGCCCTTGGAGGCGACCAGGTTGATGGTGTCGCCCTTGAACTGGGTGCCCTCGCGCGGTGACTGGGAGATGACGATGTCCTTGTCGACGTCGTCGCTGAATTCGAACGTGATCTCGACCTTGAAGCCGTCTTCCTTGAGCGCCTTCTCAGCCTCATCGACAGGCTTGCCGGTGTAGTCGACGACCTTGATCGGCTTCTTGCCCCTGCTGACGGAGAGGTCAACTGAGGTGTCGCGCTTGAGATCGTCGGTCGCAGCGATGCCGATTGCACCGATGACACGGTTCTTCGCGACCTTCTCGTCGTACTTCTTCGTGATCTCGCCCACCGTGAGGTCGACGGCGTTCAGGGCGGTCGTGGCCTCTGCCAGCGTCATGCCCTTGAGGTTTTTGGGCAGCCGTACGCGGTCAGGTCCCTTGGAGATAATCGCGTTGATCGTGTCACCCGGCAGGATCTTGTCGCCGGGCCCCGGGTCGGTCGACATCACGACACCACTGGCGTAGTCCTCGGAGAACTCCACGCCGGCGACCTCGAACTCGAAGCCGAGACGCTCCGCGTTCTCTTTGGCTGCTGCCTCGGCGGTGCCGACCAGCTGGGGAGTTGTGTCGTAGCGCCCGATGCCGATGTACCACCCGAGCAGTGTCGCGAGCAGGGTCATGACGATGGCCAGGACGAGCAGGTTGCGGCCGCGCTTGGAGCGGGGTTCGCCGGCGCGCATCTGCTTGTAGTCGTCGGACGAGACAGGCGGAAGCAGGCCTGCCTTCAGCGGTTGTACGGGAGCGTTCGCGGCGCGATCCCACTGCACAGTCGGCTCGGAGGGAGAACGTACGGCTTGGGTCGCCTCGGAGTCGCCGGCGTTCAGGGCGACGGCACCACGCTTGACGAACTGGGTGGGCTCGCCGTCCGCGTCGGTGATCCGAGCGCCAGGGAGCAGGTCGGCGACCAGCTCCGGATCGTCATCCATACCAGCGGCGAGAGACCGCTGCACCGACCGAAGCTGCTGGAGAAGAACCCTGGCGTCGGTCGAGCGCTGGTCGCGATCGCGCACAGTCGCTCGCCTCACGAGCGCATCTACGTATGGCGGAATGTCATGCTGCAGCTCTGACGGCTTGCCGATGTCTTCGTGCACGTGCTTGTAGGCGACCTGGATGGGGGACTCGCCTGAGTGCGGCTTGACCCCCGTCAGCATCTCGTAGAGCATCGCGCCG
>JBBSJW010000063.1:0-17400 GCA_038256885.1 Propionibacteriales bacterium | reverse complement strand
AGCGAGACGCCAGCGTCGAGGAGACGCTTGATGATCTTGAGAAGCAGGATGTCTTTGAACGAGTAGAGGCGCTGGGTGCCGGAGCCGGTGGCGGACCGTACGGTCGGATCGACCAGGCCGGTCCGGGCCCAGTAGTCGAGCTGGCGGTAGGTGATGCCGGCCGCGCTGCATGCGGTGGGGCCGCGGAAGCCGAAGTCTTCCGGCAGCGGTGAAACATCGTCGGTGAACAGCAGACCTTGGTTGCGCGCCTTGGCTGCCGCTTCTGTTGGGGCGGCGTCGCGTGGCTCGATCATCCGAAAAGCCTTCCAATACGGGTTATGGGGAAGACTACCGCTACGAAACTACATCCGTGTATGACCGGCAGTTCTCTCAAGGTAAGGGTGAGACTTTGCCGGGTCAACGACCGAGCGTGGTCCTCGGCGTGTCGCGCAACCTTCAAGGCAAGGTTGAAGGTCACTCCCCCGGCTGCACGAAGTCGTCTGGAGCCACTTCTTCTAGGAATTCCCTGAAACGCTCGACTTCTTCGTCCTCTTCACGGGTGGACTGGATGCCAGCCTCGTCCAGGACGTCCTCGGTACACACGATTCGAGCGCCCGCACGAAGCGCCAGCGCGATCGAGTCGGAAGGACGCGCCTGAACCTCGGCACCTGACGCGAAGATCAGGGAAGCGAAGAACACCCCGTCGCGCACGTCAATGATGCGGACTTCCTCTAGCTCGTCGCCCAGGGCGACCACGACCTGCTGCATGAGCTCGTGGGTCAGGGGGCGTGGAGTCTCGGCACCCTCCTGCGCGTACGCGATTGCAGACGCTTCGACAGCGCCGATCCAGATCGGGAGGTAGCGGGTGCCCTCCGTCTCGCGAAGCAGCACCAGTGGCTGGTTGGTCGGCATCTCGACGCGGACGCCGACGACCTCGACCTCGCGCATGGCTAGCTTCGCAATCCGCTTCGTACGAGCACGGTCTGCAGACGAACCGACAATGCCGCGAGAGATGCGATCGTCTTGTCGGTCGCTTCCTTGTCGAGCGAGCGAGCCCGCGGGCTCACCACCTGCTCGAAGAGCGAGATCTCACGATCCGCAGCAGCCCGGAACATGCGAAGGTGACGCGGCTCAAGACCAAGCTCGGCAAGCTCACCGACGATCGAGGCGATCGACAGCGCCTCACCGTCATAGTAAGTCTGCGATGGGCGCCGCTTGATCAGGCCAAACTCCTCGATCGAGTCGAGAGTCTTGTCGTCGATGCCCGCAGAGTCCAGAAGCTCCGCACGGGACAGTCGCGCGTGGCTCGCCGGCGCAGCAAAGGTCTCGGCGGTCGGGAGTCCGTCCTCGGCCAGGCTGAGATAGGGCACCTTGACGGTGCTGCTCAGCGTGGTGTCTGGCACCGCTCCCCTGTCCATGTCATCGAGCACTCGACGAATGTGACTCAGTGGCCAGAAGAGCTGATCCTGCGCGTGCAGGATGAATCGGAGTCGCTCGACATCGCTGTAGGCGTACTTGCGGTAGCCGGCGGGCGTACGTTCGGGGTCGAGGAGGCCCTGCTCCTCGAGGTAGCGGATCTTGCTCTGAGACAGCGTCGGGAACTCTGCGCTCAACTCGTCGATCACCTTGCCGATGCCGAGCCTCAGCTCCGACAACGGCTCAGTCACTTCGGTGCCTTCGAACCGGCGAAGTAGATCAGTCGGTACTTGCCGATCTGCACCTCATCGCCGCCTGCCAATGCAATCTCGCTGTCGATGCGATCACGGTTGACGTAGGAGCCGTTGAGGCTTCCCAGGTCGGCAATCAGGTAGCCAGCACCGCTGCGTGTGAACGTCGCATGGCGACGCGAGACGCTGATGTCGTCGAGGAAGATGTCGCTGTCCGGGTGACGCCCGACCGAGACAGTGTCGCTGTCGAGCAGGAACCGCGCGCCCGCATCGGGGCCACGCTGCACGAGAAGCATCGCGCTGCCCGCAGGAAGATTCTCGACTGCCGACACGTCATCGGATGTCATCTCCTCGGTGTCTGCGTCGAGGATGGGGATGTGCGTCGTGTGGTCCGATATGCCCGCTGACTCACCGGCAGCGCCGGCAACGACGTCGGGCTCGTGGTCCGGCGATGGCATCGGGTTCACTCCTGTAGGCGGTCTAGAGTCGAGGTTGAGACTTCACTGTCAAACCTAGCACCAGGTCGGTCACAGAACAGACCTTGTCAGATCAGTCGTCGACGAGCGCGGCGTACGCCTCGGCCTCGAGCAGGCTCGAGGTCGGATCGTCGTCCAACGGGCGAAGCTTGATCAGCCATCCTTCGCCGTACGGATCGGAGTTGATGACCTCAGGGCCACCGTCGAGAGACTCGTTGCGAGCCACGACCTCGCCCGACAGCGGCGAGAAGATGTCGCTCACGGACTTGGTCGACTCGAGCTCGCCGATGACGGCGCCAGCCTCGACTCGGTCCCCAACAGACGGAAGCTCGACGTACACGATGTCGCCCAGCTGGCCTTGTGCAAAGTCAGTGATGCCGACGGTCGCGATCTCGTCATCAAGGCGCACCCACTCGTGCTCTTCGCTGTAAAACAGGTCCTCAGGGATCACCGTGTTGCTCCTTGCCGGTCAGGATGTGGGACGAGCGTACTCTGGCGACTTCACGTCGGCCAACGCCGTGATGGTGATCTTGTCCACCTTCAGGACAGTGGCCGTTCCGCCGCGGTTTGAAATGCGGTCGACGAGGCCACCGCGGATGTTGGCAGCCTCCGCCAAGGTGGCTGGATCGCCGATCGCCTCGATCGTGAATGGACGCTTGACCTCGAGACCACCGATGCGGATCGTGTCGTCATCGTCGAGGAAGTACGTCTGCGCAACGACTCGTGCGACACCGTTGATCACGATCGCCTCGGCGCCGGCGTCACGCAGCTCCTGGACGGCGTCGAGGAGCTGTGGTGCGTCGATCGCGCGGTCTGGATCGGAGATCACCAGTCGTACGCCTGGACCCGTCGCACCAGATGTACCGGCGAGGATTCCGAGCTGATCAGCACGTTGCTTGGCCTGGCGCTCAGCTTCATCTGAACGCTTCGTACTGCTCAACAGGTCGTTGCGGGTCGACGTGAGGTCGTCGATCTGCGTGTCGAGTCGCTCGTTGGCCGAGTCGAGCGACTTGAGCAGCTCAACGAGCTCATCGCCACGAACACTCGAGTAGTCGGTCGTGTCACTCTGCTTGATCTGCAGGGTGATGGCGAACGCCAGCCCGCCAAGGAGGATCGCGACCACGACCTGCGAGACCGACGGCCTGCGGAGCAGGTTCTTGGAAGGCTCTGTCGCCTCAGGCATGGAAGATCCGTCGACGGATGGCCGCGGCGTTGGCGAAGATGCGGATGCCGAGGACGACGACCACTCCGGTCGACAGCTGTGAGCCGACACCGAGCTGATCGCCGAGGTAGACCATGAACGCCGCGATGATGACGTTGGAGACGAACGACACGACGAACACGCGATCGTCGAACCGACGTTCGCCCAGTGCTCGTAGAGCGCCGATGACGGCATCGAGGGCCGCGACAATCGCGATCGGCAGATAGGGCTGGAGCGACGTCGGCACCGACGGCTGGAGGATCAGACCGGCAACGATGCCGATCGCCAGTCCAAGTACGGGGATCATCGCGGGTCCTCGATCGCCTTCGCGTGGATGGGGGTCAGACGCTGGGCCGTCACGGCTGGCACGGTCAGCTGGTCCGATGATGTCACTTCACTTCGTACGAGGAGCGCCTGGACACGCGCCAGCCAGTAGCGACCCGACGGGTTGTCATCGAATCGCGACTCCAACGTGTCTTCATTGCCGATCGCGACAATCACGTACGGCGGGCCGATCGGGTCGTAGTTGACCGTGATGCCGCCGCCTGCGCTGCGGATGGCGCTCATCGTGCCGATACGTCGACCATTGAGTGAAATGGCCTCGGCGCCCGCGTACCAGAGGCCGTTGACCAGGATCTGCAGATCGTTGTCGGTGAGCTGGTCGGTGTTGCGACGGTCATCGTTGCTGGTCGGCGTGGCCGTGAGCGTGATGCCAGGTCCGCGAGCAGCACGATCGCCGGTCTTGAGACGCAACATCTCGTACGCCGGGTCGACGCGGTTGGTGGATGCGCGAAGTGTGGTGACCGCATCACGGAGGCTGGCCGCGGTCTTCTCCCTGTTGGCCAGGAGCTTCTTGCGGGCATCGACGTTGGCAATCAGCGATGAGCGCTCGCGCTCGGTCGCTGGGCGGTCGCTCCGTGTCTGGACCACGGCCATCGTCACGAGCAGTGCGAACAGTCCCAGGACCACACCCGTCAAAGCGGTGTTGAACTCCCGGGCCTGCGAATAGTGGCCCGCGCGTACGACGTAGTAGTCGTCGTCGAGCGCTGTGTCGGCGATCTGTTCGAGCAGACCGGTACGGCGGTCTGGGTCGTCAGACATGCTCAGCTCCGCTGTATGCGCGTCGTCGTGGCCATGAGCCGTCGGACCTGGAAGGCGTACAAGATGCCGCCCCACCAGTAGAGCGCCACGCCCCAGATGGTGAAGGCCCACCCGAACACGTTGGCAAGATCAGCGACCGTGCCCGTTGCGTCACCCAGCAGGAGCAGCGGGAACGCGTACAGCAGGCTCGCGGTTGCCGCCTTGCCGAGGAAGTGCACCGGCAGTGAGCTGTAGCCGCGCGTGCGCAGGAATGGCACCAGGCTGAACAGGAACACGTCGCGCAGCGGCAGGATCACGGCGAGCCACCACGGGATGATGTCGCGATAACCGAGACCGATCACCACCGCCAGGATGAAGAACCGATCGGCCACCGGGTCGAGAATCGCACCGATCTTGGACGTCTGGTTGAGCGAACGGGCGAGCTTGCCGTCGAGGTAGTCGGTGATGCCCGAGACCATCAGGACAACCAGTGCCAGCTCATCCCATTTGGGGCCCATCACGAGCCACAGGAAGACTGGCACGAGCAGAAGTCGCACAAAACTAAGGGCATTGGGAATCGTGAGGATGCGCTCCTCCACGGATTTCGCTCTCCTCGATGATGCGCGCGATGTCCTGATCATGTCCCAGACAGACTAGACGAGTGATTCCAAGGGACGTTGCCTGACTCGCGACACCCCGCATCCCGCCCGGATGCGCCGCTGGCTTGACCGGCACCCCCTTGGAATCATTCCTCTACTCGTGCACCAGCAGGACCGCGCTCGGACACGGCACGGCGTTCCAGCTGTCGGGCACCTCTTGCGCGCTTCATACGGGCTGACACACTGTGAGTGAAACCAGACAACTAAAGACAGGGCATTGCCCTGACCGTCCCGAGGAGGATGCGTGGCCGACTACACACTTCCCGAGCTCCCGTACGACTACGGCGCTCTCGATCCGCACATTTCCGGCAAGATCATGGAGCTTCACCACTCCAAGCACCACCAGGCTTACGTGACAGGCATCAACCAGGCTCTCGAGCAACTTGAGGAAGCCCGTGACAAGCAGGCCTTCGGCAACATCAACCTGCTGGAGAAGAACCTCGCGTTCCACCTCGGCGGTCACATCAACCACTCGATCTTCTGGAAGAACCTCTCCCCCGAGGGAGGCGACAAGCCAACCGGCGAGCTGGCTGCGGCAATCGACGACAACTTCGGTTCGTTCGATGCTTTCCGAGCACAGTTCGAGGCCGTCGCACTGGGCCTGCAGGGCTCCGGCTGGGCCATCGTGGCCTGGGACTCGCTGGGTCAGAAGCTCGTCATCGTGCAGCTTTACGACCAGCAGAACAACATCCCGGCAACGCTGATCCCCATCACGCAGCTCGACATGTGGGAGCACGCGTTCTACCTCGACTACCTCAACGTCAAGGGCGACTACGTCAAGGCGTGGTGGAACATCGTCAACTGGGCAGATGCGCAGGAGCGTTTCACCGCTGCAACCAGCGGCGGCCAGATCCTGTTCTGAGCACCATCTTCAAACGGCGGGACCCCTCAGGGGTCCCGCCGTTTGCCATGTTCGGCGAGATCGCGGAGTCGGGCGTTGTATGCCTCGAGTGCCGCGTCGTCGGTGCGATCCTCTGATCGGTCGAACCGCTTGGCTTCGCGCGCGTCACTGCGGAACCACTGCCACAGCAACGCGCCCATGACGAGGATCAGCGGGATCTCGCCCATCGCCCACGCCATGCCGCCACCGAGGTACTGGTCGGCTAGCAGATTCGTGCGGTACGGCCGATCGAGCGCACGCCAGTAGTCACCGGCGAACACCGAGTTGGACGACATCACCGAGATCGCGAAGAACGCGTGGAACGGGATGGTCACGATCAACATGCCGAAACGCGCTATGGACGGCAGCGGGCGCGGTGACGGGTCGATGCCGATCAGCACGTAGTAGTAGAGCAGCCCGACGCCAAGAAAGTGCAGCTCCATGACCGTGTGACCCCAGTGGTTGCCCATCAGGCTCTCGAAAGCGCTGCTGAAGTAAAGGCCGTAGAGGCTGCCGATGAAGAGCAGGGGGCCCACCAATGGATGCGTGAAGAAGCGCATGAGTCTCGAGTGGAGGAACGACTGCAGCATCGCGCGCGGCGACACCTCGCCGGGCTGGCGGGGGCCAGGGAGCGTACGAAGAGCGAGCGTCACCGGCGCACCAAGCACGAGGAAGATCGGTGCGACCATCGACAGCATCATGTGCGACGCCATGTGCGCGCTGAACAGAACGTGCGAGTAGGCACCCAGGCCGCCGAACGTCGCCCACGCGATGATGACCATGCCAGCGAGCCACGAGATCGTACGACTGAGCGGCCAGGCGTCGCCGCGCTTGCGGAGGGTCCACACGCCGCTGAGGTAGAGCGCGGCACCGAGTCCGACGATCGCGAGGCCAACCCCGTTGCCGGTCCAGCCCCACAGCAGTCGCAGGACAGTTGGCGCAGCTGGGAGCGGACCGCCAAGCAGCTCCTCGAGCGGCGTCTTGAGCACGTCGTCGCCAACCGGCGTCGGCGTGCGAGACAACGCTACGGCCAGACCGATCGTCGCGGCCATGATGAACAGCTCGGTGAGCGCCAAGCGTATGAATCCTGACCCCTGTGCAACGATCCGCCGGCGTTGGGCGTAGCCGAAGACTCCGAGCGCAATGAGCGCGGTGACCTTGAGCAGCACCAGACGGCCGTACGCGGACCCGAACACCTCGTCGAACGATCCAAGCCGTACGGAGGCGTTGACGATGCCCGAAGTGCCCACAATGACGAACGCCCAGACCGCCAGAGCGGAGAACCGCTCGATGGCCGGCGCGAGGCGCTTGCTGCCGCGTAGTGCCACCCAGCCCAGCGACACCAGGCCGCCAACCCAGAGCGTCACCCCGACGACGTGCAGGAGCAGGCTCGTGGTGGCGAGGTCGTGGGAGCCTGAGGATGCCGCGTGGCCGGTGAGGGTGATGGGCGCCAGTGTGGCGAGGGCGAGGCCGAGGATTCCGGCGAGCGCCTTGGTTCCGAGTGTCCAGCGAGTGGCGATGGCAACCAGGCCGGCGCCCACGGCTTGGAGGAGGACTGCTCGGCCCGCCGACGTCTCCGCATAGCCCGTGATGAACGGACTCGACAGGTCGGAGAGTGGCTTGGCGAAGATGTCCGAGACGTTGAGGAAGAACAGGCCGATGGTGACCGCGCTCCATAGGACGGCCCACCACGACGCGCGACGTACCGCTTGGACCGACAACCCCTGAACCTCGTCCTCAGACGACGGCAGCAGGAAAACGGCGACCAGCAGGAAGCCGATGACCATCACGGCGCTGATGTCTGTCAGCAGCTTGGCGAACGGCACGGCCCATCCGACGAACTCACCCGGGCTCGGGAGGTCGCCGACGACCGGTTTGGGTGCTCCTCCCCCGGCTTCGAGGACAAGAACCATCACAATTGCGCTGAACAGGAAGGCCAGCGCGACGTCACGAGTGGCTCTTGTCATCTCGCCCCCTCAGCGGTGCGAGGATCAGCCCGATCGCGGCAGCGGCCGCGAGGATGCCCCAGAAGAAGTGCGAGCGGTGGCGGTGCACAAAACTCTCTTGATTGGGCTGGTCTACCTGCTTCACGGTCTGGCCAGTCGTTGTCGTCCAGTGGATCGTGCCCTCGACGGGATGCCCGTCGGCTGAGACGACCCGGTACGTCGCGGTGTAGCGACCCTTCTGATTGCTCGGTGCGACGATCGCCGTCACCGTCGAATCGAGAGCGGACACGTCCGAGACCGTGACCTTGGCGCCGTCTGGCGCGCGTACCGCCACGAACGCGGGATTGCCGATGGTCTCGTTGAACGTGAACGTGATCGACCGCGGCGCAGCTGCGATGGATGACCCGTCCCCCGGGTCGGAACCGACGAGCGACGCATGCGCCGACGCCGGTCCCGCCCCGAGGGCAAGGCAAAGCAGAGCCAGGAGGCTCACGCGAAGAACGACGTTACGCACGACGTCGATTCTGTCGTAGAACGACAAGCAGCGTTGCCACGGCAACAGCCAGGGCCGAACCGCCGAGCCAACGTGCTGTCTTGTCGCCGTCATACGAGATCGACAGCTCGCTCGATGCGCCGTCCTTCAGTTCGACAACTGGTGCCGACAGCTTCAGCGTCGGGGCTGGGTGCTCCGGCTCCGTGTCGCCTTCGGCAACCTGGTCCCAGTCGACGACTTCACCGTCGCTGTAGGTCTGCTTCGCCGTGAACGAGATCGACTCGTCGTCGGGGAACGGACCACCGGAGATGGCGAACTCGTCGAACTGTGACGGCGCAATGCCCTTGCCGGTTGTCGTCCATGTGACGGTTCGGACCGCCTCAGTCACCTCGAAGTCCCCGACCTTGGTGGGAGCGTCAAGCTTTTCCTTCTTCAGGACGACCTTCCAGCCTGGCTTCACCTGTGCCGTGACGAAGGCGAATGGTGCATCTTCCGGCAATGTCACGACCAGCTTGGTGGTCGACGCGGTGTCCGATTCGGTCGGCACCCGGAAGACCACCTTTCCGAATCCACCCTGGGCAACGTCTGTCGACGAGACCGAGACGTGTGCGGAAGCCGCACCGGCGACACCGACGAGAGCAACCGAAAGGAGCGCAGCGCAGAGCCGCGCGGGTGTTCTGTTCATGTGTGTTCTTTCTTGGCGAGATTGAGTCGTACGGGTCAGCTGCACCCGTACGGCGGACCTCTCAACGCGCGTGAGTACGCGAGTCGTACGTCGTGCGGCGATCGAGCGACCGTGACGGGTACGAGCTCGACCCGTAACGGCACGGGGACAAAACGAAGAATGTGGGGGCGGAGTCGCAGTCCGAGCCGCTCGGCAATCCGCCACACGAAAGCCTCACCGCGTGCCAGCGCCAATGCGCTCACGGTGGTCGCGGCAAGGTGAGTGCCCACCATCGCGGCCGACATGTTCATCGGGCCCATCGAGCAACTCAGGTGCACACAGATCTGGCACAGCACGAGCAGACCAACAATCTGGCCCGTCGTCACCCGCCGCGACGAGACCAGCCAGGCCACCGCGGTAGCGCCGAAGAACAGCGTCACGACTGCCGATGCGGGGACGACGCCGCCTGCTGACAGGTGCGCGAGAGCCGCCGTGGCGGTGCACAGAAGAGCGATCACGAGCGATCGAACGAGCCTCAGCGAACCCACTGCCGGACGCATCGCGTCGAAGGCAACGGGTCCGGGCACCGGCTCAGGATATCTGCGTCCATCCCGGCTGAATCATGGCCTCGCCGGTATGTACCGTGGCCTCATGGCATCAACCGAACTCGACACCGCATCCTTCATCAAGCTCGACGAGGAATGGGGCGCCCACAACTACCACCCGCTTCCGGTCGTCATCGCCGAGGCTGAAGGTGCCTGGGTCACCGACGTCGAAGGCAATCGCTATCTCGACTTCCTGTCGGGCTACTCGGCACTGAACTTCGGCCACCGCCATCCCGCTCTGATCGCTGCCGCGCGCGAGCAGCTCGATCGCCTGACTTTGACGTCGCGCGCGTTCCACAACGACCAGTTCGGTGCGTTCTGCCAGGAGCTTGCCGAGCTCACCGGCACCGAGATGGTGCTGACGATGAACACTGGCGCAGAGGCTGTCGAGTCGGCGATCAAGGTCGCGCGCAAGTGGGCGTACGAGGTCAAGGGTGTCGCGTTCGACAGCGCCGAGATCATCGTTGCCGCTGGCAACTTCCACGGCCGTACGACCACGATCGTGTCGTTCTCCGACGATCCCGCAGCACATGACAACTACGGTCCGTTCACACCCGGCTTCATCACGGTTCCGTACGGCGATGCGCAGGCGATCCGAGACGCCATCGGCCCCAACACCGCAGCTGTGCTGATGGAGTCCATCCAGGGCGAGTCGGGCGTCATCGTCCCGCCCGACGGCTTCTTCGCCGAGGTCCGGGCCATGTGCGACGAAAACAACGTCCTTATGGTCGCCGACGAGATCCAATCCGGACTGGCACGTACGGGCAAGCTCTTTGCACTCGATCACGACAACGTACGTGCCGATCTCTACACGCTCGGCAAGGCGCTCGGCGGCGGCATCATCCCAGTCTCCGCCGTGGTGGGCCGCGCCGACGTTCTTGGTGTGCTCAAGCCAGGCCAGCACGGCTCGACGTTCGGCGGCTACCCCGTCGCCTGCGCCGTCGGCCGCGCCGTCGTCGAGCTGCTGCGGACTGGTGAGTTCCAGGAACGTTCCGAGGAGCTCGGCAAGCACCTGCACAGTCGCCTCGAGGACCTGATCGGTCATGGCATCAGCGCCGTACGTGGCCGTGGTCTGTGGGCAGGCGTCGACATCGATCCCGCCGCCAAGACTGGCCGCGAGGTGTCGATGGCTCTGCGCGATCGCGGCGTGCTCTGCAAGGAGACGCACGAGCGAACTCTGCGTATCGCTCCCCCGCTCGTCATCACCCGCGAAGAGATCGACCACGCGCTCGACTCGCTGGTCGAGGCGCTCGAAGCCTGATCGTGAGCACCCTCGGCATCATCGGTCTGGTCCTCGCGGCCGCCGTCGGTCTCTTCGCGATCCTGGTGATTGTCGGCGCATCGCGACTGCGCGGCATGCGCAAGGCATACCGGACGCGGGTAGAAGCGGCGGGCGCGGTCGAGCTGTCCGGTCAGGCAAACTTTTTCGGCCAGGCGTCTGAGGGCAAGGCTCAAGTCCGTGGTCTCGGTACGTTGCTGCTCACCGACGCAGAGGTCGTGTTCGTCCAGCTCATGCCGGCACGGGA
Source organism: Propionibacteriales bacterium (assembly GCA_038256885.1). Lineage (GTDB taxonomy): Bacteria > Actinomycetota > Actinomycetes > Propionibacteriales > Nocardioidaceae > Aeromicrobium. The sequence goes on along the minus strand of JBBSJW010000063.1, from coordinate 6,224 downwards.
GCTTCGCATCAACCGCAGCTCGATCACGTCCTGCCGCGTCACCCGGCACTTCCTGGGCAAGACTCAGGGACGCGATCTGCTCGTCGTCATGTGGGAAACGAACGGGATGGGCGATGCGGCAGCGTTCGACACTCCCAACATCTCCGACTGGACGTCCCGGCTCGATCCGACGGTCAGCTGAAGAACGCCGCGCCACCAGGCGGTGGTGGTGACTGCTCGGTGTCGGAGTCAGTGAACGGCGACTGCCCGGCAAACCGGTCGACCACCTCGCGGTAGGGCACGACCCGGTACGGCAATGGTGAGCTCGCAGCGCGACGAGCCAGGGACTCCCACGGAATCGGTCCGCGAGATCCGACCACCAACAGGTTGCCGAAACGGCGCCCCTTGAGGGTTGCTGGCTCAGCGCTGATCATGACGTTCGGGAAGTGAGCACACACTCCGGCGATCACGCGCCGCGCGTACGCGAACGGTGCTCGGTCGGCGAGGTTGAGCAGCAGCAATCCACCATCGGTCAGCACATTCGACGCCTGCTCGAAGAACTCGGTCGTGACGAGGTCGGCCGGGATGCGAGCACCGTCGAACGCATCAAGCACGAGCACGTCTGCGAAGTCCCAGCGCATGGCAGCGATGCCCGTACGACCGTCGACCGGCCGGACCTTGATCCCGCTGTTGCGTGGAAGAGGCAGCTGCTCGCGTACGAGAGCCGTCACGCGCTCGTTGGGCTCGAGGACGATCTGCGACGACGTCGGACGCGTGCTGGCGACATAGCGTGGCACCGACATGCCTGCGCCGCCGATGTGTACGAAACGCAGCGGTCTACCCGGCACTCCGTGCGCATCGATCACGTCGACGATGCGCTGGATGTAGTCGAACTCGAGCCTGAGCGGATCGTCGAGGTCGACGTACGACTGATCGGTGCCGTCGATCCTCAGGATGAATGCTCCCGGGCGATCGCGATCAGCCAAGATCTCGATCGCGCGATCTGTCACCGGGTCATCCGACACGCGCGGCGAGTGTCGCGCCGGGCAGCTGAACCTCGATGAGCATGCCTTTGCCGAGCTGTCGGCCACGGCGTGTCTCGATCTCACCGTCGACCGTCACGTCGCCACCCTGGATCAGCGCGCCCGCCTCGGCGCCGGACTCGGCGAAGTTGGCAAACTTCAGGAACTGGCCGAGACGGATCATGTCTCCGGTGATCTCAACGGTCTCGATGTCGTCGGCTGCCATGGGACCAGCCTAGGCTGGTCCGTATGACCACCGGCACGCGCGCAGACGTATGGACCTCGTCCGTACGTCTCTATCGCACTCGCTCCTTGGCATCGGCCGCCTGCCGGGCCGGTCACGTCAAGGTCAACGGTGCGAAGGCGAAGCCTGCGCAGACCGTGTGCGTCGGCGATCGCGTCGAGGCGCTCACCGACGGCGGTCTCCGGATCCTGGTCGTCAGCCGCATCATCGTGAAGAGAGTCGGTGCCGCGATCGCAGTGACCTGCTACGAGGACCACACTCCCCCGCCGCCCCCGAAAGAGGAGACGACGATGATGCCGCGTCGCGACCGAGGTGCAGGACGACCCACGAAGCGCGACCGCCGAGCGCTCGATCGGCTCCGGCGACGCTGAGCCGCTGCCTTGCGCACCGTGGTCCCCAGCTGAATGCGTGCCATGTGAAAAGCCTGCGCCCATCGCTGAGGCTCACCCGGGGCCTAACTCAGCGGGTAGCCTCCGCGATAGCATCTTCTGCGCTGAGTGACCGCCCGCCCTCTACTTGATCGGTCCATGCCGACTCTTTGAGCGCGGCTCGAGCTTTCGACAAGGACGGCGCCATGAATGCCGTGTCCGGGTCAGAGCGAGGTAGGTTGGCTTGTGCACGCATTGTCTCAGACGCGCCGTAGAGCCGGGCCGAGCGGCGGCCATCGCCAAGCTCTGCCAACACGATGGCCAGAAGCTCGATCAAGGCGATGGTCAGGTCCACGTCATTGAGCGAGAGCGTATCGTCGACGACCTCGCGAAGATCGTCATAGGCGCGCTCCGCGTGACCCGCGGCCAGCCGTGCCGCAGCGAGGTTGATCTGGTCGACAGCCATTCCCCATGAGTCCCCCATTTCATGGTCGATCTCCAAGGCTTCGAGTAGCTGGTCGATCCCCCGTTCCGGCTTCCCGCACTCCACCTCGAGCGTTGCCTGATTGACTAAGAGCGCCGCCAATCGCTTGTTGTGTGAGCTGTCCGAGCGGGCCAGTTTGATGCCCTCTTCGAGCAGCGCGCGAGATTCGTCGATATCGCCGAGATTTCGATGCACGACTGCCAGGCTGTTGAGCTCCATCGCGATCCTGTCGACGTCATCGGCTGCGCGCCAGAAATCCAGACATCGCGTCAGCATGACTTTCGCCTGTACTAACTGTCCCTGCTGATCCAGGAGAACGCCGAGGCCGTGGAGGACGGACATGAGCTCGGTTGTCTCATTGTCTGCGGCACACTCCACGGCTCGTTCGAGCCACCGACGCCCCTCGTTGCCATACCCGCAGGCATACCAGAACCAGCTGAGCTCCTGACACAGTCGGAGCCCGACGGCCACTTCGTCCTCCGTCCTCGCGACTGCGTCCTCGGACCGCATTAATGCCCATTGCAGAGCCGCCCGAAGGTTGTCCAGCTCTAGTTCCATGCGGTCGCGCGCACTCAGGAACTGAGGACCGCGCAACTGTGAGCTCAGCTGCTCGGCAACTGCAAGGTAGTGGTTTGCGTGGCGTCGGGACGTCGTATCCCATTCATCCGACGCCTCGAGCTGCTCTCGAGCGAACACCCGGACTGTTTGCAGCATGCCGACTCGTGGCTCTCCACCTGGCACATCGCGGATCGTCACAAGACTGACATCCACGAGCTCGGCGACCTCGTCCAAGGGGTCAGTTTGGCCGGCGCCGACAGCTGCGAGCGCGTCGAGGTCACAGCCACGGGCGAATACCCCCAATCTCCGGCAGAACGCCTGCTGTTGATCGGTCAGGAGGTCGTAGCTCCACGCGATGGTGTCGCGCAACGTCCGTTGCCTGTCGGGTCGCTCAAGCTCGGCCGCGCTGAACCCGAGACTCTGGTCCCATCGACTGAGCAGAGCGTGAGGCGACAGCAGCTTGATCCTCGCTGCCACCAGTTCGATCGCCAGCGGAATCCCGTCCAGCCGGAGGCAGATTTCGACTACGTCATGAACATTTTCTCCTGTGAGCTCGAAGTTCGGTCGCACCATCTTCGCCCGCTGGGTAAACAGCGCTACGGCACCCCACGAGAGAGCCGTCTGGGCGTCAGTGTCAGATGCGGAGGGAATCTCCAGCGGTGGGACGGGGTGCTCGTGCTCGCCAGACACATGCAACGGCCGTCTCGAGGTCGTGAGGACAAAGAGGCCCGGCGCATGGGCCAGCAGCTCGCTGACGACCTGCGGCGCGTCCGCCATCTGCTCGAGATTGTCGAGGACCAGCAGGCAGTCCTTGTCTGCAATGTACTCAAAGAATGTTGGCGGGGCCCGACCCTCACCGGGGATTCCGAGCACTTCCGCGATCGTGCTCCACATGACATCAGCAGTGGTCACCGCCGACAACGGCACGAAGTACACACCATCACCGCGAGAGGCTTCCGAAAGACCTGCCGCGGCGATCGACAACCGGGTCTTGCCCGAACCGCCGGGACCGGTAAGGGTGACAAGTCGCACTTCCCGATCCGCCAGCAACTCGGCAAGCTCAGCCAGTTCCCCGTCGCGACCGACGATCGGGGTGGTCGAGTGAGGCAGGTTGGTGCGAGTCCCGAAACTCTTCAGCGCAGGGAAGTCGTGCTGCAGGCCATCGGCAGCAAGCTGCATGATGTGCTCAGGATCGGGTATGTCTTTGAGCCGATGCCACCCCAAGTCCTTCAGGTCCGCACCAGCCAGCCGGCCGGCAACCATCTCAGCCGTCGCAGCCGAGACAACAATCTGCCCACCGTGGGCTGTCGAGGCTATACGAGCGGCACGGTGCACATCCATCCCGACATATCCGTCTTCGTGCCGAGTCGGCTCACCCGTGTGAAGACCCATTCGCACCCGCACCGCCGCACCGTTCGGCCACGCGTGGGCGTGGAGTTGTCTCTGAGCTTCCAGTGCCGCGCCGATTGCGTCGCTGGCGGCTTCGAAGATGACGAAGAAGCTGTCACCCTCGGTGCCCATCTCTCGTCCACTCCAGCGTTCGATCTGAGTACGCATGATGGAGCGCTGCGCTGACAGCGCGTCGCCGTACCGCTCACCGAGCCGCGCCAACAACTGCGTGGAGCCCTCGATGTCACTGAACAACATCGTGAGCGTTCCCGATGGCAAAGGCGGCACCATAGGGTCATTATGCGGCCGCGCGCCCCCGGAGTCTGCAGATTTGGCCGACGCCCGAGCTTGAGGCCATCTCTCAAGGTTCGATCCGATGACCACTGCATCAGAGTTCCGTATGCAGTATTGCGAATCTGGCGAGGCGGGCTGACCACGGCCGAACCGGGTTCGACCTGAGTGGTACTCAGACCGCTTCCGAGCCCTCAGACGTGAGGCTGAACTGCCGGGCATCACCCTGCGTTCGGTGCGTCATTCATTGGCGTTCGGGCTGCACCGTGAAGGTGTGACATCCTCGCGACACTGAACAAAGTGAGGCCCTCGCGGGTAGTAGTCCGCGAGGGCCTCACATCTATCCTGACCTGCACCTACGTGCTCGGTTCAAACGTCGGGCTGACAGGATTTGAACCTGCGACCCCCTGACCCCCAGTCAGGTGCGCTACCAAGCTGCGCTACAGCCCGTTCGTACCGAAGTGGAACTTTACCGCAGCACGGTCACCGTTCGGTCAGCGGCGCTCGCGCTTCTTGCGCGGACGCTGCTGGAGGTGGATTGGCGTACCGACGAAGCCGAACGTCTCACGCAGACGGCGCTCGATATAGCGCATGTATGACGCCTCGAGCTTGCCCGAGGTGAACAGGATGAACGTCGGCGGCGAGGTGGTCGCCTGCGTGCCGAACATGATCTTGGACTGCTTGCCACCGCGTACGGGGTGCGGGTGCTCGGCGACGAGACGACCCAGGAATGCGTTGAGCGCGCCAGTGGTCACGCGCGTCTCCCAGCCCTCGAGAGCAGCGTCGAGTGCGCGTACGAGGCGATCGACGTGCCATCCCGTGCGTGCTGTGATGTTGATCGTCGGCGCCCATGGAACCTGTACGAACTCGCGCTCCATCTCCCGCTCGAGGTAGTAGCGACGCTCTTCGTCGACGAGATCCCACTTGTTGAACGCGATGATCAGCGCGCGGCCGGCGTCGGCGACGGAGCTGATGATGCGGGTGTCCTGCTCGGTGATCGGCTGGCTGGCGTCGATGATGACGACGGCAACTTCGGCACGGTCGATGGCCGAGCTCGTACGAAGGCTCGCGTAGTACTCGTGACCCGATGCGTCGCGCACGCGACGCCGGATGCCGGCGGTGTCGATGAAGTTCCAGGTGCGATCGCCGAGAGTCACGAGCTCGTCGACCGGGTCGACGGTCGTGCCGGAGGCATCGTCGACGACAACGCGCTCTTCGCCGGCGAGCTTGTTGAGCAGGCTGGACTTGCCGACGTTGGGCTTGCCCAGCAGCGCGACCCGGCGTGGGCCGTCCAGCGGCGTGCCGATCATGTCCTCGGGGGCCTCGGGCAGCGCCTCGAGCACGGCGTCGAGCAGGTCACCGCTGCCACGCCCGTGCAACGCCGAGACGGCATAGGGCTCCCCCAGCCCGAGGCTCCACAGCAGCGCGGCGTCGGCCTCGGCGCGGAGGTCGTCGACCTTGTTCGCGGCGAGCACGACCGGCTTGCCACTGCGTCGCAGGACCTTGACGACCGCCTCGTCGGTGTCGGTGGCGCCCACGGTGGCGTCGACGACGAACATCACGGCGTCGGCGGCGGCGATGGCCAGCTCGGCCTGGCCGGCGACCTGAGCAGCCATGCCCTTGGCGTCGCGCTCCCAGCCGCCGGTGTCGACGACCGTGAAGCGCCGCCCGCGCCAGGTGGCGTCGTACGCGACCCGGTCACGGGTGACCCCGGGCACGTCCTCGACGACGGCCTCGCGGCGGCCCAGAATGCGGTTGACCAGGGTCGACTTGCCGACGTTGGGACGTCCGACCACGGCGAGCACGGGCGCGGGCCCGGTGTCCTCGCCGAGCTCGTCGTCGAACGGGCTCGCGTACTCGCTGGCGGGGTCGACGCCGCCGAGGTCGCT
>JBBSJW010000062.1:0-17558 GCA_038256885.1 Propionibacteriales bacterium | reverse complement strand
TGCGGTGTTCGGCTCACCGGTCAGCGCTTCATCAACCCAGGTCGTTTTGTCCATGCCCTCGCAGATGCCGTACGCAGTCGTGATGCCGAGATCGTCGACGCCGACGTGCGCGATATCCGCGACACCGCCGTCGGGGTCGAGCTCGAGGTGAGGAACGGTGTGCCCCTGCGTGCCGATGCCGTGGTGATCGCGACCGGCACCTGGCTCGGATCTCTGGCCCGCGACTTCGGCGTATCCACGATTGTGCAGGCGGGTCGCGGTTACAGCTTCACTGTGCAGCCCGAGCACATGCCGGTCGCACCGATCTACTTCCCGGCCCAGCGAGTGGCGGCCACACCGCTCGGCGACGGGCTCCGTGTCGCCGGGATGATGGAGTTCCGCAAGCCCGACGCTCCGCTGGATCCACGCCGGATCAAGGCGATCGTCGACGCAGCCACGCCGATGCTGACCGGAGTCGACTGGGACGCACGTACCGATGAGTGGGTGGGTTCGCGGCCCTGCACTGCCGACGGCCTCCCGCTCGTCGGACGTACGAAATCGCCGAGGGTCTTCGTGGCCGGCGGCCACGGAATGTGGGGTATCGCCCTGGGGCCGTTGAGCGGCAAGCTGCTCGCCGCGCAGATCGCCCGCGGCGAGGACGCTCCACTGCTTTCGTCGTTCGACCCCCTGCGCTGAGAGACTCATACGTATGGACAACGAGCGCTTCTCCCTTCGCCAGAAGATCACCGTGATGGTCAATCGCTACGAGCTTCGTACGCTCGCCGACGATGGCACCGAAGGACCACTGCTGGCCTTCGCCGAGCAGAAGCGGATGGCGTTCAAGGAGCAGGTCACGTTCTTCACCGACGCCGCCAAGACTGATCCGATCTTCGGGTTCAAGGCGCGCAGCCGCATGGACCTCGCCGCGACGTACGACGTCACGGACAAGGACGGCAACCCCATCGGTGAGTTCCGCAAGGACTTCGGCAAGTCGCTGCTCCGGTCGACCTGGCACCTCTCGACTCCGGACGGTCTCACTTCTGTGGGCCAGGAGCGCAGCCAGGGTGTTGCCATCGCCCGACGGGTGATCGGCATGATCGGAGAGATCCCGATCCCGCTGCGGTTCCACTTCGACTTCACGACGCCAGACGGCCTGATCGTGCTGAGCTCAGAGCGCCGTCGCTCCCTGCGCGACCGCTATGAGCTCACGGTGCCGAAGCTCGGCGACGGTCGCCAGCTAGACTGGCGGGTCGCCGGAGCAATGGCGGTCGCGCTGGATGCGTTGCAGGAGAGGTGAGCGAGGCTAGGGTTAGCAGCATGACTCGCCTCTGGCACGGAGCCATAGCCCTGATCGCCGCCGCCGCCCTCGTCACGCAGCTTGTCCTCGTGATTGACAAGGACGCCAGCGTGACCAACTTCTTCAGCTACTTCACGGTCCAGTCCAACATCCTGGTCATGATTGCGGCAGCCTTGATCGCTCTCAAGCCTGATCGTGGCGGCACCGCTTTCGGCATCCTGCGCATGGCTGGGCTGGTCGGCATCACGATCACCGGCATCATCTTCTCGACCGTGCTTGCTGGGACTGTTGAGTTCGAGGGAATCGCCTGGTGGACCGACAAGGCCTTCCACTACCTCGTGCCCGCAATGGCCGTTACCGGCTTCGTCTTCATGAAGCCGCGCACCCGGCTGGACAAGAGCTCGCTGTGGTTCCTCGCCTGGGCGATTGCCTGGCTGGCGTACACGCTCATCCGCGCTGAGGTTTCGAACCCTCGCTATCCGGTCACGAACGACACATTCGCCGCCGTCCCGTACGACTTCATCGACCTCGACCAGCACGGCGGAGCAGCTGTCGCTATTGCCTGTGCAGGCGTCATGGTGCTCGCGCTCGCAATTGCCGCGTTCTACATCCGACTCAGTCGTCGGGCCGCTCACGCCTGAAGCAGAAGATCAGCGGGCACATAGGCCTCGCGTTGACGGACATGATGGACATAGCTCGACAAACCCGAAGACAGGAGCCGTACCGATGAGCGCCACGACATCAGGACCCGCGTACCAGGTCGTCAACCCCGCCACGGGCGAGGTCGTCGAGACGTTCGAGACGGCGACGGACTCCGAAGTCGAGGCGGCGATCACGGCGGCCACCACTGCGTACGCGTCGTGGAAGAACGTTCCGATCGCCGAGCGTGGGGAGATCGTCAAGAAGGTCGGCGCGCTGTTCGCCGAGCGTGCCGATGAGCTCGCCGCGATCGCGACCGAGGAGATGGGCAAACCGCTGTCCGAGGGCGGCGAGGAGGTCGAGTTCTGCCAGTCGATTTTCGAATACTTCGCGACTGAAGGCCCGACGCTCGCCGCGGACCAGCCGATCAAGACCTTCGGAGGCGGCAAAGCCGTTGTGCAGAAGCTGCCGGTCGGCCCGCTGCTCGGGATCATGCCGTGGAACTTCCCGTACTACCAGATCGCCCGGTTCGCAGCCCCCAACCTGATGCTCGGCAACACGATCCTGCTCAAGCACGCGGAGTCGGTGCCGAAGGCGGCGCTGGCAGTCGAGCAGATCATGAAGGACGCCGGTGTGCCCGAGGGCGCGTACGTCAACGTGTTCGCGTCGCACGCTCAGATCGAGACGATCATCGCCGATCCACGCATCCAGGGTGTCTCGTTAACCGGCTCGGAGCGCGCCGGTGCGATCGTCGCAGCACTGGCCGGCAAGAACCTCAAGAAGTGCGTTCTCGAGCTGGGCGGATCCGACCCGATGGTCGTGCTGGACACCGATGATCTCGACAAGGTCGTCGGCAACGCGTGGGACTTCCGGATGTACAACACGGGCCAGGCCTGCAACGCCAACAAGCGGATGATCGTCATGTCCGACCTGTTCGACGACTTCGTGGGCAAGCTCACCGAGAAGGCGCTGGCCCTCGACTCGTTCTCGCCCCTGTCGTCACGCAAGGCCGCCGAGACGCTTGCCGAGCAGGTGAACGATGCGGTCAGCAAGGGTGCGACCGTGCACGCCGGTGGCGTGCTGAGCGAAGGCCCCGACGCGCACTACTCGCCTGCGGTGCTGACCGGGATCACGAAGGACATGCGGGCTTATCGCGAAGAGCTCTTCGGACCCGTTGCGGTGGTCTACAAGGTCGACTCCGATGAGGAGGCGCTCGCGCTCGCGAACGACACCGCGTACGGGCTGGGTGGTTCGGTGTTCAGCGCCGAGCCTGCTCGGGCTGAGAAGATCGCGCAGCAGCTCGAGGTCGGCATGGCTAACGTCAACTCGACGGCCGGCGAAGGTGCCGAGATCCCGTTCGGCGGCGTCAAGCGCTCCGGCTTCGGGCGCGAGCTGGGCCCGCTCGGCATGGACGAGTTCGTCAACAAGCGGATGTTCTACATCGCCGACTGACGTCTAGCGCCTTCGGTCAGGCGACGCCGTCCAACACGTGCCCAGACGTGCTGAGCAGGCCCAGGCGGTCGGCGGCGACCTCGAAGACGTACGTGAAGAACGGCGGGATGCTCGCCACGAGCGCCAGCAGCGACGTCTTGTGGCTCCATCCGAAGGCTCGACGAGCAACAAGGGTCGTGAGGACGTACGCGATGAAGATGACGCCGTGCATCATGCCGGCGATGGGTACGCCGCCTTCGCGCAGGCCGAACGGCTCTGACTCCGTGACGTACTTGCAGAACATTGCGGAGAGCAGTAGAGCCCACGAGATGGCTTCGGCGATGGCGACGGTACGGAATGCGGTTCGGGTGTTCACGGCCGCCACGGTACCCGCGTAACCAGACCGCAATATGAGGCGGGGACAATGTGAACATGGCATTCCTGCTGCGAGTGGAGCTTCCGGACGTGCCCGGATCGCTCGGCGCGCTCGCAACAGCGCTCGGTGGTGCGGGTGCCGACATCGAGGCGATCGAGATCGTCGAACGTCAGTCCAGTGGTCGCGTCGTCGATGACGTTCTGCTGGAGCTTCCACCTCGGCTGATGCCGGACGCGCTGATCACGGCGTGCCACAAGCTCGACGGCGTACGAGTGCACTGGATCTCTCGCTACAACGCCGGGGCGAGCCTGAGCATGGATCTCGAAGCCGTCGAGCGGTTCACGGCCGATCCGGAGACAGCGATTGCCGAGCTCGTCAACGTCGTGCCGACGACCTTCCGTACGGACTGGGCGATGGCGTTGCACAAGGTGGACGGAAAGGTCGCGGTGATGTCGAAGTCGTCGACCGCGCCGAAGCTTGTACCGGACGCCGAGTCGTGGCTGTCGATCCGCAGCGCCAAGATGCTGCCGGAAATCGCGGCGTGGGACTCGACCGTGCTCGCCGCATCGCCCGCCAAGGACCGCAACGGTCAAAAGTTCGTGCTGGTCGTCGGCCGTCACGGCGGACCGGAGTTCCTGGCGTCCGAAGTCGCCCGCCTCGGCCACATGGTCTCGCTGGCGGCCTCCGTGCAGACGGTCTAGATCCTCACGGGGTTTCGATACGTCGGCCGCGGACGGCCTCCTACTCAACCAACGAGTTGGATAGCCCGAGCTACTCGACAGGCTTGGTGACGGGCGTGTGGGCGTGGTGGAAGCGGCCGAGTGCGTCGACCTCTTTCTCCATCTGCGGCACGGCTCCGGCGGCGATCCGACGTACGATCGGCCACGCTACGGGGGAGTTCATCAGTGGCTTGGTCCAGTTGGAGACCACGACGGACTTCTTCACGTAGACCCGGCTCTTGCGCTTGGCGAAGCCCTTGAGGATCAGGTCGATGCAATCTTCGATGCTGGTGGTGGCGTTGGCAGGCCACGGCAGCTTCTTGCGCACGGCCTTGAACGTTGGAAGGTCAGCTTCGGCGACGCGGACGATGTCAGTGTCGACCCATGACGGGTGGCAGACACCTACGCCGATGCCGAGGTGAGCGACCTCCTGCTTGTACGCGATGGCGAGCATCTCGGCGCCAGCCTTGCTCGCGTTGTAGGACGCCAGTCCGGCGAGAGCTGCGAACGACGCCTGCGAGGCGACGACGAGTGCGTAGCCGTTGGTCTTCTCGAGGTACGGCGTCGCGTACTTGAGCGTGCGGAACACGCCGTTGATGTTGATGTCGACGACCCGCTCGAAGGCGCCATCGTCGATCTGGCGCACAGTGCCGTACGACGCGATGCCCGCGTTGGCGAGGACGTAGTCGATCTGGCCGAAGTGCATGCCTGCTGCGTCGATGGCCGTCTTCATGGCGTCGCTGTCGCGTACGTCTGCTTCCCACCAGGCGGCCGACGCGCCCAGCTCCTCGGAGAGCTCGGCGAGGAGCTCGGGCTCGAGTCCGAGGAGGGCGACCTTGCCGCCCTTGGCGACGAAGCCGCGGGCCACGCCGGCGCCAATTCCACGTGCCGCGCCGGTGATCAGAGCGACCTTGCCATTGAATGTCTGGGTCATTCGATTAACATACCGCCGGTATCTGAAATGCGGAAGGAAACCGAACGCCCAGAAATGAGACGCCTGTCTCATGGGGTGGTCGACCTGCCCGCCTACCGATAGGTTCTGCCGAATGAGTGTCGTGGGAGTGGTCGCTGAGTCGGCCGCAGGTGAGACCCGGGTCGCTGCGACCCCTGAAACCGTTGGCAAGCTGATCGGCCTGGGATACGACGTTGTCGTCGAGGCCGGTGCCGGCGAGGCGGCGAGCTTCACCGATGAGGCGTACGCCGAGGCTGGCGCGACGATCGGCGACGCGTGGGGCAGCGAGACCGTTTTCAAGGTCAACGCTCCGAGCAGCGAAGAGATCGCCAAGCTGGTCGATGGTGCGACGCTGGTCAGCCTGATCAGCCCGGCGCTCAAGCCTGAGCTGGTCGACGAGCTCGCCACGAGGCCGATCACGGTGCTGGCGATGGATGCCGTTCCGCGCATCTCGCGCGCACAGTCGCTTGACGTGCTGAGCTCGATGGCCAACATCGCGGGCTACCGCGCGGTCATCGAAGCCGCCAATGTCTTCGGTCGGTTCTTCACCGGCCAGATCACGGCCGCCGGCAAGGTGCCGCCGGCCAAGGTTCTCGTCGCGGGTGTCGGCGTCGCCGGCCTCGCTGCGATCGGTACGGCCAGCAGCCTGGGCGCGATCGTACGAGCAACTGACCCGCGGGCTGAGGTCGCGGACCAGGTCGCATCGATCGGTGGTGAGTACATCCCGGTCGACGTCGAGACCGAGCAGAGCACCGACGGCTACGCCAAGGCGACGTCCGAGGCATACGACAAGCGCGCCGCCGAGATCTACTCGGAGCAGGCGGCCGAGGTCGACATCATCGTCACGACCGCGCTGATCCCGGGCCGACCGTCACCGCGCCTGCTGACTGCCGCCGACGTGGCGAGCATGAAGCCGGGCAGCGTCATCGTCGACATGGCGGCCACCCAGGGCGGCAACGTCGAGGGCACGGTGCCCGGCGAGGCCGTCGTCACTGACAACGGCGTCACGATCATCGGCTACACCGACCTGCCGGGCCGTCTGCCTACGCAGGCCTCGCAGCTCTACGGCACCAACCTGGTCAACCTGATGAAGCTGCTGACTCCGGAGAAGGACGGCCAGCTCGTCCTGGACTTCGAGGACGTCGTCCAGCGCGGCATCACCGTCGTACGCGATGGGGAGAAGACGTGGCCGCCACCGGAGATCAAGGTCTCCGCAGCTCCTGCCGCTCCGGCCAAGGAGAAGGCAGAGCCGGCTCCGGTGAAGCAGCCGATGACCGCAGCGCGCAAGCTCACGCTGGTCGGCATCGGCATCCTCGCGCTGTTCCTGGTCAACGCCTATGCGCCCGCGCCGCTGCCGCAGCACTTCACCGTGCTCACGCTCGCGATCGTGATCGGCTACTACGTCATCGGCAAGGTGCACCACGCGCTGCACACTCCGCTGATGTCGGTGACCAATGCGATCTCAGGAATCATCGTCGTCGGCGCCATGCTGCAGATCGCCGATGACGACACCGCGATCCGCACGCTCTCGTTCGTGGCGATCCTGCTCGCCAGCATCAATGTCTTCGGTGGATTCGCCGTGACCCGACGCATGCTCAGCATGTTTTCGAAGGGGTGACGGGTATGGATTCCCAGAGCATCGCCACAGCTGCGTACATCGTCGCGGCCCTGCTGTTCATCTTCAGCCTCGCTGGGCTGTCCAAGCACGAGTCGTCCCGCCAGGGAATCGTCTACGGCATCGCCGGTATGGCGATCGCGCTCGTCGCGACATTCGTCGTCGTTGCCGACATCGGCGACGCCACGGCAGTCATCCTGCTGCTCGTCGCCGTCGTGGTCGGCGGTGCGATCGGCCTGTGGCGCGCACGCGTCGTCGAGATGACCGGAATGCCCGAGCTCATCGCGCTGCTGCACTCGTTCGTCGGCCTCGCTGCTGTGTTGGTCGGCTGGAACGGCTACCTCGAGCACGCTGATTTCCCGCTGCAGTCGCTCGAAGACATCCACAACGCCGAGGTCTTCATCGGCGTATTCATCGGTGCCGTCACGTTTACCGGCTCGATCGTCGCTTTCCTCAAGCTGTCGGCCCGCATCTCGTCGGCGCCGTTGGTGCTGCCGGGCAAGAACGTCATCAACCTCGGTGCGCTGGCGGCGTTCTTCGCGCTCACGGTCTGGTTCGTCATCACCCCGAACCTGGGTCTGCTCATCGCCGTCACCGTGGTTGCGCTGCTGCTCGGCTGGCACCTAGTCGCCTCGATCGGCGGCGGCGACATGCCCGTCGTCGTATCGATGCTCAATTCCTACTCGGGCTGGGCAGCCGCGGCATCAGGCTTCCTGCTCGACAATGACGCGCTGATCGTCACCGGAGCGCTCGTGGGCTCATCGGGTGCGTACCTCTCCTACATCATGTGCCAGGCGATGAACCGCTCGTTCATCTCCGTCATCGCGGGTGGCTTCGGCATCGAGGCGTCCGGCGACGACGACACCGACTACGGCGATCACCGCGAGGTCAGCGCCGAGGACACCGCCGAGCTGCTCAAGAATGCCAGCTCGGTGATCATCACGCCTGGCTACGGCATGGCCGTCGCGCAGGCGCAGTACCCGGTGGCCGATCTCGTACGCAAGCTCCGCGAGCGCAACATCGAGGTACGTTTCGGCATCCACCCCGTCGCGGGTCGCCTGCCGGGCCACATGAATGTGCTCCTCGCCGAGGCCAAGGTGCCGTACGACATCGTCCTCGAGATGGACGAGATCAACGACGACTTCTCCAGCACCTCCGTGGTGCTGGTCATCGGCGCCAATGACACGGTCAACCCCGCCGCAGCCGAGGATCCGGCCAGCCCGATCGCCGGTATGCCCGTCCTCCACGTATGGGAAGCGACCGACGTCGTGGTGTTCAAGCGATCGATGGCGACCGGCTACGCCGGTGTGCAGAACCCGCTGTTCTTCCGCGACAACAGCCAGATGCTCTTCGGCGACGCGAAGGACAAGGTCGAGGAGATCATCCGCGCGCTGTAGGTCGTGACGCGAAGGCATGCGTCATCGTTAGTGACTACGTACCGACCCGATCCATTGGAGAAGTGTTGTGGACAAGCCCGAGTACGACCGGCCTGACGACGATGAGACGACCGGCAGCAAGGCGCTGATCTTCCTGGTGCTGGGCATCGTGGTGGTCGGCATCATGTACGGCATCTTCAACACCGACGTCTTCGGCTAGTCGCTCGCCAGCCGAGTGACCTCAGTCAACGACGCCGTACAGCCTGTCTCCGGCGTCTCCCAGGCCGGGGACGATGTAGCCCAGCTCGTTGAGCTTTTCGTCGAGTCCTGCCGTCACCAGGTTGACCGGCACGTTGATGTTCTCGAGCTCCTTCTCCATTCGGGCGATGCCCTCGGGAGCGGCGAGCAGGGTGATCGCGGTGATGTGGTTGGCGCCGCGCTTCACCAGGAAGTCGATCGCCGTCGCCAGTGAGCCGCCGGTCGCGAGCATCGGGTCGAGCACGTAGCACTGGCGACCGGTCAGGTCGTCGGGCAGGCGCTCGGCGTACGTGACAGCCTCGAGCGTCTCTTCGTTGCGCACCATGCCGAGGAAGCCGACCTCTGCCGTGGGCAGCAGCCGTTGCATGCCCTCGAGCATGCCGAGACCGGCACGGAGGATCGGTACGACCAGCGGGCGCGGATCCGTCAGTCGTACGCCCTTGGCGACCGCCACGGGCGTCTTGACGTCGACCGGTGACACCCGCACGTCGCGGGTGGCCTCGTACGCGAGCAGTGTCACGAGCTCATCAGCGAGGCGTCTGAAGGTCGGTGAGTCCGTACGTTCGTCGCGGAGCTTGGTGAGCTTGTGCGAGATGAGCGGGTGATCGGCGACGTGTACCTGCATGCGACGAGACTAGCGCCGACTGTCGAGGGTCTGTCACCATCACAGAGAGGCCGCCGTTCGGCGGTCCCGTGACGTGCCGAGACTGAGTCGTTCAAGGAGGTGTGCCATGGCTGAGGACGATGTCGACTTCGCGGTGGCCGCCTACCGCGACGAGGGTGAGTGGCAGGTTGTCGAGCTCCACGCGACCATCGGCGAGGACGTCGAAGAGCTGAGCGAGGCGCTCACCCGATTCCCGTCAGAGGTTGGCGTGCTCGGGCTGGTTTCGATGAACGACGACTTCTTCGTGATCCTGCGTCGCTCCGGTGAGCAGGTACGCGCGCTGCTCTCCGACGTAACAGCAGTGACCGACTGGCCGCTGGCCGGTGGAGTTGCCGACTTGCTTGACCTGCCCGATCCCGATGACCCAGACGATCCGCAGCCTGTCGGCGACCTCGAGATCATCAGCGATCTCGGCATGCCCGGTCTCGAGCTCAGCGTGCTGTGCGATGACGACGACCTCTTCCCCGATGACATCCTTCGCGATGTCGCCGACCGTCTCGGCTTTGGCGACAAGCTCGACGCCATCATCGGTTGATGTACGACGCAATGATGCGGCAGGCGCTCGACCTGGCACTGACCGCAGCTGACGCAGGCGACGTGCCGGTGGGAGCGATCGTTGTCGACGCCGATGGTGTGGTGATCGGTCGTGGTCGCAACACCCGCGAACGCGACGCCGATCCCACCGGCCACGCCGAGATCGTTGCGATCCGGGAAGCCACCGTGGCCCGCGGTGAGTGGCGGCTTGAGGGCTGCACCCTCGTGGTGACGCTCGAGCCGTGCACGATGTGCGCCGGCGCGATCGTGGCGTCGCGGCTCGAGCGGCTGGTGTTCGGCGCTTTTGACGAGAAAGCCGGAGCCGTAGGGTCGTTGTGGGACGTAGTACGCGACCGTCGCCTCAACCACCGCCCAGAAGTGGTCAGTGGCGTGCTTGCCGACGAGTCATCGACCATGCTCAAGCAATTCTTCGAGAGGCACCGTACGTAATGACTGATGTCATCATCGACGAGCTGATCTCTCCGGACAGCCTGGTCGGTCCCGGGGGGACGAGTTCCGAGAACTGATCGAGATGCGCAATCAGGTCGAGGTCGACATCTTGGGGACCGACGCGTTGTCGGTCACGCCAGAGGCGATCTTCCCGCACTTCACGAGCAACTCGCAGAGGACGCGGCGCCACTTCGTGGTGCGCGACTGTGGCCGGATCGTGGCGCGGGGGTTCATGCGCTGGATCACGGCCAAGGATGCGCCAGCGGTGGCGATCATGGCCGACGTTCTGCCGTCGCATCGCTGGCCATGCACCCGACACCCCGCAGATCATCACGTTCAACGTCGAGGAGGACGAGCCGATGCTGCGGGTCAACATCGATCTCGGGTTCGTGCCGATCGGCGCCGAGGGTGAGTGGCAGAAACCTGTCGGCCCAGGCGGTGCGTGAGCTGGACGGAGCCTAGTCTGACGGGATGGACGTTCCCTTGGCCCAGCTGCGCGACGGCTTTCGCACCAAGCTGTGGCCGATCCCGACCCTGACGGTGCTGGCTGCAATAGCGCTGGGGCTGGCGCTGCCCCAGCTCGATGGTGAGCTGGATGTCAGCGGCTCGAACTTGCTCTTCGGCGGAGGCGCCGACGCGGCTCGAACCGTGTTGAGTGCGATTGCCGGGTCGTTGATCACGGTCACGTCGTTGACATTCTCACTGACCGTGGTCACCTTGCAGCTGGCCAGCAGCCAGTTCTCCCCGCGTCTGCTGCGGATGTTCACTCGAGACCTCGTCGTCCAGGCCACGCTTGGATTGTTCCTGGGGACGTTCGTCTTCGCCCTGACCGTGCTGAGGACCGTACGCACCGAGACAGGTGGCGAACCGGCATTCATCCCGCGGGTCTCGGTCACGGTTGCATTCCTGCTGGCGACGGCGAGTGTGATCGTCCTGGTGTTGTTCCTGGGCCACCTGACGCAGACCATCCGGGTCGAAAGCATGCTCCGGAGCGTCCACCAGGGAGCCTCCGCAGTGGTGTCCAGTGTGTCCGGCACCGTGGGGATCTCGCTGGATACCGCCCGGCGGTCGGTGCCGGATCATGCGCGACCTTTGCTGGCCAGCTCATCAGGGTTTGTGATCGACATCGACGAGGAGCGTCTGATGCGCGCAGTTCTCGACGGCGACGCATCCGCCTACGTTGAGCGCCGAGTCGGCGACTCGGTGGTGTCGGGGACGCCGATCGGGTGGGTGTGGGGCTCGACAGGCGTCCCCTTGGATGCTGATCGAGGTGATGCACTGGTCAGCGAGATCGACGGTTGCGTCATGACGGGATTTGAGCGCACCGACTTCTTCGACCTGTCGTTCGGGCTTCAACAGCTCACCGACGTGGCGGTGAAGGCGTTGTCACCGGGCATCAACGATCCGACGACCGCGGTGCATGCACTAGGTCACTCCTCAGCCCTGCTTTGTGAGATGAGCCAGATCTCGCTTGCCACCCACCGGGTACGCGACGGCGACGGAGAGACGCGGCTCGTCCTGGCAGGTCACGCGTTCGGTGACCTGCTGGGCCTGGCAGTTGAGCAGCCAGCCATCTACGGCAGCGATGACCCGATCGTCATGCAGAGACTGTTCATGCTCCTGCGGGAGGTCGCGTGGACCGGCGGGATGTCCGTTGCTGAGCCGGTGACGGATCAGCTCGGACGGTTGCGCCGTCTGCTGGATCGGACCGAGCTAGACCCGCTGGATCGCGCAACGCTGGATGACGCAGCCGAGCGGGTCTCCGCGGCGGTAAAGGGTCGCTGGGCTCCGTAGCATCGCGGGAATAGACGGCGTGCGAAACTAGTTGAACATTCCACAACGTTCCTTGAAGGAGAATGCGGGATGACCAACATGCAGTTCGGACTGTTCACGGTCGGTGACGTGACGCCCGATCCCACGAACGGGACCGTTCAGACCGAGCACGAGCGCATCAAGAACACGATCACTATCGCCAAGAAGGCAGAGGAGATCGGACTCGACGTCTTCGCGACGGGCGAGCACCACAACCCGCCGTTCGTGCCGTCGTCGCCCACGACGACGCTCGCGTACATCGCGGCGCAGACCGAGAAGTTGATCCTCTCGACGTCCACGACGCTGATCACGACCAATGACCCGGTCAAGATCGCCGAGGACTACGCGACGCTGCAGCACCTCGCCGACGGCCGTATGGACCTGATGCTCGGTCGCGGCAACACAGCTCCCGTCTACCCGTGGTTCGGCTTCGACGGCTCGAAGGCCATCGAGCTGACCGTCGAGCACTACCAGCTGCTCCGCCGGCTCTGGGACGAAGACGTCGTCACTTGGCAGGGCCAGTTCCGTACGCCTCTGCAGGGATTCACCGCGACGCCGCGCCCGCTCGACGGCGTGCCACCATTCGTCTGGCATGGCAATATCCGTACGCCTGAGGTTGCCGAGCTCGCCGCGTTCTACGGCGACGGCTACTTTGCCAACAACATCTTCTGGCCCAAGGAGCACTACATCCGGCTGATCGACTTCTACCGCCAGCGTTACGCCCACTACGGGCACGGCGAGCCGGAGCAGGCGATCGTCGGTCTCGGCGGTCAGTTCTTCATCCGCAAGAACAGCCAGGACGCGGTCAAGGAGTTCCGTCCGTACTTCGACAGCGCCCCGGTCTACGGCCACGGACCCTCGCTCGAGGACTTCACCTCGCAGACACCGCTCACGGTCGGAAGCCCGCAGGAGTTCGTCGAGAAGACGCTGACATTCGCGGACTACTTCGGTGACTACCAGCGGCAGCTGTTCCTGGTCGACCACGCGGGTCTGCCGCTCAAGACCGTGCTGGAGCAGCTCGATGAGCTTGGTGAAGTCTTGCCTCAGCTGCGGGCCGAGTTCGACTCGCGCCGGCCGGCGAACGTACCGGATGCTCCGACGCACGCCGCTCGCGTCGCAGCCAAGCTCGGGTCAGCTGAAAAGGCGACGGTATGACGCACATCATTGCCATCTCGGCCGGACTGAGCGATCCATCGACGACGCGGCTGCTCGCTGACCGGTTCGCCGAGTCAGTGAGGCGGAAGTTCGGCGATGCGACCGTCGATGTGGTCTCGCTGCGCGAACTGGCGCACGAG
This sequence comes from Propionibacteriales bacterium, assembly GCA_038256885.1. Classification (GTDB taxonomy): domain Bacteria; phylum Actinomycetota; class Actinomycetes; order Propionibacteriales; family Nocardioidaceae; genus Aeromicrobium. The sequence continues at coordinate 4,161 of JBBSJW010000062.1, read as the reverse complement.
ATCACCGATGCGACGCTGACCGGCTTCGCACCGCCGCGCCTGCAGACCGTGATCGACAAGGTCGTCACAGCTGACGGTCTGATCGTCGTCACGCCGATCTTCAAGGCGTCATACCCGGGCGTGTTCAAGTCGTTCTTCGACGCGCTCGAAGCCGAGGCGCTCACCGGCAAGCCGGTTGTGCTCGCGGCGACTGGAGGCACCGCCCGTCATTCGCTGGCGATCGACTTCGCGATGCGTCCGCTGTTTGCGTACATGCAGGCACTTGTCGTGCCGACTGGCGTGTTCGCGTCCCCGTACGACTGGGGCTCTGAAGGTAAGAGCGCTCTCGGCGAGCGCATCGACCGCGCAACGGCCGAGCTGGTGAGCCTGTTGAAGGGAGCCGGTACGGGTCGCGGACCGTCCGATGACATCGACCTGTTCAGCGACACGTTCCTGTCGATCTCGAACCCGCCCACGGGGGACTGACCTTTAAGCGCCGTCGACCACGAGGTCTGCGGAGCCCTGTCGGACGATGATCCGACGGGCGTTCCGCTCGTCGACGCGGTCGACCCACGCGCGGGCGTCTGCCTCGGACTTTCCGAACTCGATGTGTCGTCGCACGAGCCGCTCACGCCGTAGGTCGTCGGCGAGCTCGACGAACCACACCTCGTCGAGCGCATCGCGGATCTCGGCCCAGGACTCATCGAGCAGGTAGTTGCCCTCAGTCACGACGAGGACGTCGTCGCGTCGAACCGTGATCGCACCGGCGATCGGCTGCTCGAGGGTGCGCGCGAAGTCGGGTGCATAGACGTCGCTTGTCAGCTCGGCTTTGAGCCGCCGGAGCAGAGCGAGGTAGCCGCCGCGGTCGAACGTATCGATCGCGCCCTTTGCCTCGAGGGTTCCGTGCATGGCGAGGATGGCATCGGCGAGGTGGAATCCATCCATCGGCACGTGAGCAACGCCAATCCCACCTTCGCGGAGACGTCGAACGAGCGCTTCGGCGAGCGTCGTCTTTCCGGCGCCTGGGGCACCGGTTATCCCGAGTAGCGCTCGTTCGCCGGGATGTACGAGCGCCATCGCGCGGGTCGTGAGCTCATTCATCGGCGCGGCGTCCACAGACGTATCCTGCCCTGCTCGGGCGAGCTGACGTGAGTTCGGGCGACCATGTGCAGTCCGGTAAGGTACTCCGCGGTGGCGTGTCCGAGCGGCCGAAGGTGCAACACTCGAAATGTTGTGTGGGTTCACGCCCACCGTGGGTTCAAATCCCACCGCCACCGCAGCATGAAGACCCCCGATTTTCACTGGTATTCCAGCGAAAGCGGGGGTCTTCACTTTTGCACAATGTCGGTTTTGGGCACATTTTGGGCACACTTTTCTCACGATGTGGATGATTTTGGGCCGCGAAATGTGAGTTCAGAGGCTCCCGTCTGCCACTCGTCGGCCGTGCGATTTCGTTGTCCCTGGCCGGTTTGGCTGTGCGCAACGTTCTCATGTGGCCGGTGACAAATCTTGGTGCTCCAGGATCGATCAACGCTCGTCGCCAGTCCTGCCACATCCGCATGGCATCGACAGAGGTGAATCTCCGAAATCGTGGGACCTATGGTGGAGTATGAGATCAGCCGGTCCCAGACAGCCAGGGCGGCTGGCCGTGTGAGGTTCCGGCCTCGCTCGCACGAATGAAGGGAAGACGCGATGCTGCTGACTCCCAACTGGCTGGAGTGGTATCACTTCCGCCATCAGCAGGAATGCCTCAAATCAGGTACCCCATTCGAGAATTACGCTACTGATGTCCTCAGTCGGCACCACCCAGATTTTGTGAACCCCTCGCCGGCTGGGTCGTTAGGCGATGGCGGTTGCGATGGCATCGCCGATGCCGGAAAGGTTCTGTACGCGTGCTACGGCCAGCGCCCCGACAGGAGCGCGGAGCGTGAGACGAACGAGAAGTTCAGGTCAGACTTTGAGAGGGGTCGAGATTCTTGGGACTCCTTCACCGAGTGGCGTTTCGTGACCAACGCACAGATAGGTCCCATGACGTCGCAGTCGTATGCCGAGTTCCAAGGTCAACACGAGGCAGATTCTGCCCGGCCGCTTCAGCTACGGATCTGGAGGCCCGAGGACCTGTGGTCGCAAGTTGTGAGCAATTTGTCGACCGACGAACTGAACACCATTTTCCCTGGCGCTCCCGGTGTCGAGAATCTCGAACTCGCCGACCTTCTGCCTCTTCTCGATACTCTCGGTCAGACCGACGCTGACAGCCAAGACGGTGGCCCGATTCTTCCCGTCCCATCGAGCAAGATGGATTTCAACAAACTCCCTGAAGCGTCGCGAGTCGAGTTCAACAGCGGTCGCCGCATGGCACCGCGGATCGACAGGTGGTACTCAGACGAGTCGGATCCCGCTCTCTACGACGCACATGGCGAACGGTTCAAGCAGATCTACCTTGGTGTGCGGGAACTGACTGATGAGCCGGGCGAGATCCTCGAGCGCATCTATGTATCGGTTGCCGGACCAAACTTTCGCATGGAGGCGAAGCGGGCGAACGCCGCATACGCCGTGGTCGCCTACTTCTTCGACTCGTGCCACATATTTGAGATGCCTCCATCCGAACTGGTGGATTCAGATGCTTCTACCAACTAAGGGCGTATCCGCGGAGCGTGCCCTGATGACCGTGGGCTCGGATCTCATTGAGGGTCTGCGCACCCCGATGTCCGTGTCATCGCTGTGGCAGCACTATAAGGATCGTGAGAGCGACGCTGGCTCGACGGATCGAATCACCTTCGACTGGTTCTCCCTTGCTCTTGCTTCGCTATTTGCTGTGAACCTCATCGAGTGGACTCCTTCAGGTCATTTAAGGCGCGCCGATGCTCATTAGCTCTCTCGGATCGTCCGATAGCCGCTTCAAGACACTCTCCTTCAAACCTGGACTCAACATCCTTGTCGCTGACAGGACCGAGGGCTCGGCACAGGGCGACAGTCGGAACAGTGTGGGCAAGACGAGTTTCGTCAAGACCCTTCGCTACGTTCTCGGCGGTAGCAGGTCTGACGAGCTCACGGCTCCAGAACTGGATGGGCACAGCTTCAATGCCACGTTCTCGATGCCGAGTGTCGATGGCAATGCCGAAGACATGGTGACTGTCTCCAGACCGATGACTCCTGCGACGAAGGTTCAGGTCAGTGGCTGGTCTGCTCTCACCGAGAAGCGGCCCATCCCAGTCGAAGAGTGGCGCGCGCTGCAGGCGCAGTACCTGTTTCACATTCCTGAGGATGTGCCTCGTCCGACTTCCGGCCAGCTCTGGGCCCAATTGGCTCGTACCTTTTTCAGTAAACCAACCAAGGTGCATGGAACAGAGGCCGATTGGGAGTCCGGTGTTCGAGTTGGACATCTACTGGGTCTGTCGCCAGAGATTCTCGCCAAGTCTGGTGAATTGGATCAACTCACCAAGCAAGGCAAGGCGATCAGGAAGGCTGTTCGTGAGGGCGCGCTTGCGCATCTATCGCTTGATGAGGCGAAGCTTCGAGCGCAACTCGCTACGTCACGGCGGCAGCGGGATCGTACGCAAAAGTCTCTGAGTGACTTCAAGGTCGATGAGCAATATGCGGAGCATCAGCAGCGCGCCGATGCGTTGACCGCGAGTATTCAGAGGCTAAATGACGAAGGTCTTGCGCTTCAGCGACGCCGGCGTGAGCTTGATGCTGCGCTTCTAGACGAGGTCGATCCCACTGAGGATGCCGCCTTGCGGGAGAAGCTTTCTCGTGTGTACGAGGAGCTGGGCGTTGTACTCCCGGCGCTAGTCGTTCGACGGTATGAAGAGGTCGCCGAGTTTCATCAGTCCGTCGTGCGGAATCGGCGAGGATTCCTTCAGCAGGAGCTCGATGCCGTGAACGCTCGTCTCGAAGCCCTTGATCGCGAGCGCGGCTCGCTCGACAGCGACCGGGGAGAAACGCTGCGCCTCCTCAGCGAGACGATCGCACTTGACACGTTCTTGGAGGCCCAACGCGATTTCGCAAGATTGGAGGCCGACGTTGCCGATCTCGAGCGCCGTGTTGATGCCGCAGTGTCCGTCAGCCAAATCAGTGACCGCGTAAAACTCAAGACGGCCGAGCTGGTGACCTCAGTGCGCGCGGAACTCCACGAACGTGCCAAATCACTAGATGACCCCATCGCTCTCTTCGGTGAACTCG
>JBBSJW010000061.1:0-17684 GCA_038256885.1 Propionibacteriales bacterium | reverse complement strand
CCGGGCCTTCTTCTTGTCGCTAAGTCGTTATGTCGATAAACCTACTTATCGTCGTTTGGATCCATCATGTCGACGATGCGCTCGAGATCCTCGAGCGTCGCGAACTCGATCGTGATGCGTCCCTTGGATCGACCGAGGTCTACCTTGACCCGGGTGTCATAGCGCTCTGAGAGCCGCTCGGCGAGGTCGGCGAGTTTCGGGGCTGACATGGTCGGCCTGGTCTTCCGGGCCTCCTTCTTGGCCTTGGGACCGACCGCCACGATCTCTTCGAGAGCTCGTACGGAGAGACCCTCGGCGACGACGCGGGTCGCCAACCGATCCTGGATCTCGGTGTTCTCGATGCCCACCAGAGCTCGGGCATGCCCGGCCGACAGGACGCCTGCAGCGACCCTTCGCTGGACTGCCGGGGTCAGCTTGAGGAGACGGATCGTGTTGCTGATCTGAGGACGCGAACGGCCGATGCGGGTCGCCAGCTCGTCATGGGTACAACCGAAGTCCTCCAGCAGCTGCTGGTAGGCCGAGGCCTCTTCCAACGGATTGAGCTGAGACCGATGGAGGTTCTCGAGAAGTGCATCTCGAAGCAGGTCCTCATCCGAGGTGTCCCGGATGATGGCGCCGATGGTCTCCTTGCCAGCCAGCTCGTGGGCACGCCAACGCCGCTCTCCCATGATCAGCTCGTAGCGATCCCTGGCGACCTCGCGGACGACTACCGGCTGGAGCAGTCCGACCTCCTTGATGGAGTGAACGAGCTCTGCCATGTGGTCCTCGTCGAAGACCTGTCGTGGCTGTCTGGGGTTGGGGACCACCTGGTCGAGTGGCAGCTCGGCGAACCGGGCGCCCTCGATCTGCTGAAGTCCTGATTCCTTGGCCTCTTCAGGACCCGAAGGGATCAGTGCTTCAAGACCGCGTCCGAGTCCTCGACGTGTCGCGGCCATCAGCTGCTCTCCTTGGAACTGGCGATCGTGATTTCACGAGCCGCCTCGAGATAGGACAGGGCACCAGACGATGCACCGTCGTAGGTCAGCACGGACTGCTGATAGCTCGGCGCCTCAGAGATGCGCACCGATCTGGGTATCGCCGTCTTGAGCACCTTGTCGGCGAAGTAGGCGCGCACTTCCTCGGCAACACCGGACGAGAGCCGTGTACGCGCATCAAACATCGTCAGGAGGATCGTGGTGATCTCAAGCTTGGGATTGAGGTGCGAGCGGATCAGCTCGATGTTGCGCACCAGCTGACCAAGACCCTCGAGCGCGTAGTACTCGCACTGGATCGGAATGAGCACTTCACGGCCAGCCACCATGGCGTTGACGGTCAGCAGGCCCAGCGAAGGCGGGCAGTCGATCAACACGTAGTCGATGCGGTCGCCTGCTTCAACGCAGTCCTTGAGGTACGCCTGAAGGGCGCGGTCGAGACGGGACTCGCGGGCGACCAGCGACACGAGCTCGATCTCGGCGCCCGCCAGGTCGATCGAAGCCGGCAGGACCGTCAGGCCCTCGATGTCGGGACATGGGCGTACGAGCTCGTCGAGGTCGGTCCCGTCGACGATCGCCTCATAGACACCCGGGGTGCCTTCCTGATGCGGAATGTTGAGTGCCGTGGAGGTATTGCCCTGCGGGTCGAGATCGATGACCAGAACGCGGAGTCCGCGCATGGCGAGCGCAGCGGCGATGTTGACGGTGGTCGTGGTCTTGCCGACGCCGCCCTTCTGATTGGCCACCACGAAGACACGAGTCTGCTCGGGCTTGTCGAAGCGCTGTGCCGCGGACACCCGCTGAGCCAACTCCACGTGCTCCTGCGCCTCAGCGGCCAACGGGGTGGATGCGTCGTGGCTTGGCACGGGAGTGGCGCCGTAGGACGCGGCCGATGGTGCGGGTGAGTTCACTTCGCTCCTTCGGGGGTTTCACGTGAAACATGACCGGCTCTGCTCATTTGGTCACCTCCACCACGGTTGTAGGGTTGCCATCTTCCCCGTACGTCGAGACCACGATAGTCGTCGCGCCCAGTCGGTGAAGGGTTGCCGTCGAAGCCTTCACTTCTTGTTCGGCCGTGCGCCCCTTCAGAGCGAGGAGAACGCCGCCCTTGCGGACGAGCGGGAGACACCAGCGTCCCAGCTTGTCGAGCGGGGCGACCGCGCGGGCCGTCACCACGTCGTACGTCTCCTTGACGTCTTCTGCACGCGTACGCAGCACCGTCACGTTGTCGAGGCCGAGCGTCACCACGGCTTCGTCCAGGAACGTCGTACGGCGCAACAGGGGCTCGATCAGCGTCACCGTGAGGTCAGGGCGGGCAATCGCCCACACCAGCCCTGGCAGACCCGCACCGGTGCCTACATCGGCCACACTGGCACCGTGGGGGACACGCGGCAGGACCACAGCCGAGTTGAGGATATGGCGGTCCCACAGGCGCGGAACCTCACGTGGACCAATCAGCCCGCGTACAACCCCTTCGGTCGCCAGCAGGTCGGCGTACTGCTCAGCCACTGGGAGTTGTGACGAGAACACCCCCGCCGCGGACGACGGGGGTGTTTCACGTGAAACATCGGGGCGCTCGTCAGAGCTCATCTCACTCCGAAGCCGGCAGGACGACGACGTAGCGCTGCGGCTCGACGCCTTCTGACGCGCTGTTGAGTCCGGCGGCGGCAACGGCGTCGTGGACGACCTTGCGCTCGAACGGCGTCATCGCCGACAACGACACCGACGACTCGCCTCCCTTGACCTTCTCGACAGCGCCTTCGGCGACGGCGACAAGCTCGGTACGGCGGGTCGCACGGAAGCCAGCAACATCGAGCATCAGCCGGCTGCGCTCACCGGTCTCGCGGTAGACCGCGAGGCGAGTCAGCTCCTGCAGTGCGTCAAGCACCTCGCCGTCACGACCGACGAGGTGGTCGAGGTTGCCTCCGACGATCTCGACCGCGGCACGGTCGCCATCGACGTCCATATCGATGTCGCCATCGAGGTCGGCAATGTCGAGCAGTTCTTCGAGGAAGTCGGCGGCGATGTCGCCTTCCTTCTCCAGTTCCTTTGCGAGGTCACTCATCAGATGTCCTTCTCTGGATCCTTGGCCGTGATGTCCGGCTTCTTCTTTGGCTGTTGTGGCGTCTTGGGCCCGCCGCGCTGCTTGGGCTTCGGCGCCGGTGCCGGTGCCTTCTTGCGTTGGCTGCGCGGCTGGTTCTTCGGCTGTGCGCGAGGCGCGGGCTTCGGTGCCTCGTCCTCGGTCTTCTTCAGGGGGTCCTCGGCAACGGTCTTGCCGTGTGCCTTGTCGCGATCCTGCTTCGCCTTGAATGCGGGAGTGCCAGGAGCCGGGTTGCGGCGGATCACGTAGAACTGCTGTCCCATGGTCCACAGGTTCGACGTGGTCCAGTAGAAGAGGACGCCGAGCGGGAAGGCCACACCACCCACGGCGAAGACCACGGGGAGGACGTAGAGCAGCATCTTCTGCTGCTGCGCGTACGGACCGCTCAGCGCATCGGCTGGCATGTTCTTCGACATCAGCTGGCGCTGCGTGAGGAACTGCGTTGCACACATCGCCACAACCAACGTCATCGTCAGGATCTTGGTGTTGACGACATCGCTCTTGAGGAACGTGTCGGCGATCTGCGCGCCGAGAAGCTTCGCTGCAGACAACGACTCGGAGTCCGAGAGCGTCAGGAAGCCCTTGGGGTCTGCGTGTGTCGCACGATCAATCACCCGGAACAGTGCGAAGAAGATCGGCATCTGGAGGATCAGAGGAAGGCAGGACGCGAACGGGTTGGTTCCGGTGTCCTTCCAGAGCTTCATCTGCTCCTGGGTCAGCTTCTCGCGATCATGCGCATACTTCTTCTGCAGCTCTTTGATCTGCGGCTGGAGGAGCTGCATGTTGCGGCTCGACTTGATCTGCCGCACGAAAAGCGGGATCAGAGCGGCACGAATCGTGACAGTCAGACCCATGATGGCCAGCGCCCAGGTCCATCCGGAGTTGGCTGACAGCCCGAGTGCCTCGAACGCTCGGTGCCAAGCCAGCAGCACTGCAGAGACGGCGTAGTAGAGCGGCGTCATGATGGCCGATCCGATGTCGCCTAGGAAGCCGAACATTGTTCTCCTCTGTGCTGGTTCACGTGGTGCTTGAGACTGGATGACTGTGGGACGGGGTCATAACCCCCGGCGGCCCATGGGTGGCACCGCACTACGCGACGCGCAGCCAGACAAAACCCTCGGATCGCACCATGAGTCTCCACGGCCTCCAAAGCGTAGGCGGAGCAGGTCGGATGATAGCGACACACCTGGCCGTACAGCGGGCTGATCGCAAAGCGATAGGCCTTGAGGAACCAGATCATCGCCCACTTCAACGGGGAGGTCTTCACGAACGGGCACCGCTTCGTGCCAGGGCAGCGTCGAGCTCAGTCGCAAGCGTCGACGAGGACGACCCGGCACTCGACGGCAGAGCCCGCACAACGACCTTCGTGCCATCAGGCAACAGGGTGAGCCTCTCCCGCATGAGGTGCCGCAACTGACGCTTGACCCGGTTGCGGGCGACCGCAGATCCGACGGCTTTGCTCACGACGAAACCGACGGACGTGGGTCCGCCGGTTCCTGGAACGACATGTGTGACAAGGGTGGGTTGTACGCCTTTGGCCCCACGACGGATCGTGTGCCGGAAGTCCTCCCCGGTGCGCATGCGTTGAGCGCGCGCGAGCAACGACTCAGGCAGACAGCTTGGCGCGGCCCTTGCGGCGGCGATCAGCGAGGATCGCGCGGCCCGCGCGGGTGCGCATGCGAAGACGGAAGCCGTGCTTCTTGGAGCGACGACGATTGTTCGGCTGGAAAGTACGCTTGCTCATGAGTTCCTCACGGGGGATTGGGCCGATTCAACGGCCACCGCTCGCCCACGACACGAGACGCATTTCGTGGGCATACGGCAGTCGTCGTTTAGCACGACTAGTCCACGATACGCGGTGCGTTCATGGACGGTCAAACTGATACCCATACGCCACCTGAGTCACAACGTCCACGCGACACGCCGAGAAGGTTGTACAAGCTGGGGAAAACCGCTTGTATGCGCTCAGCAAGGCTGCTAGCGTCACCGCGGTATCGACTTTTCCACAAGGCCCACCAACGGCCCATTTGCATTCACAACCTGTGGAAAACCATGTGGATCACATACTTGAAGACCCTGTCGGGAGGCATTGGATGAGCGACGGCCAGGAGCCCACTCCCGAGGAGTACCTCGACAGGGTGTGGCAGCAGGCTGTCGACACGCTCTCCCCCGGCGCCAAGGTGTGGGTCTATTCCGCCAAGCCGTTGAGCCTCCACGACAACATCATGATCGTCGCGGTCCAGGACGACCTGACCCGCGCGCAGCTCGAGTCCCGAGTGCGGCCGGCCCTCGAGCACGCCATCAGCATGGCGCTCCAACAGGAGACCCGCCTGATCGTCACGATCGAGCCCGCAACCTTGGATCGAATGAGTCAACAAGACGATATGTCGACAAACTCACAGGGTGGCGTCGCGGTTGTCGAAGACCTCGACGAGGACGACGAGGACGATCAGCACGAGTTCGTTCCAAGCTGGGCCGAGCGCAGGACCGCTCCGCCGCGCATCGGCAGTGTCGCCGAGGCCAGGCTCAACCCTCGCTACCTGTTCGAGAACTTCGTCATCGGTTCGTCCAACCGCTTCGCCCACGCTGCTGCGGTCGCAGTCGCCGAAGCACCGGGCAAGGCCTACAACCCGTTGGTCATCCACGGAGAGTCTGGGCTCGGCAAGACCCACCTGCTTCACGCCATCGGTCACTACGTGCTCAATCTCTACCCGTCGTCCCGCGTCCGCTACGTCAGCAGCGAAGAGTTCGTCAATGACGTGATCAACGCGATCGGTGAGAACCGCACGTCCGCACTGCGCCGCAAGTACCGCGAGATCGACGTCCTTCTGGTCGATGACATCCAGTTCATCGAGCGCAAGGAAGCCACGCAGACCGAGTTCTTCCACACGTTCAACGCGCTGCACAACGAGAACAAGCAGATCGTCATGACGTCGGACCGGCCGCCCAAGAACCTGACAACGCTCGACGATCGTCTGCGCAACCGGTTCGAGTGGGGCCTCACCACCGAGACGCTCCCGCCGGATCTCGAGACCCGCATCGCCATTCTTCGCAAGAAGGCCGCCAACGAGAAGTTGACCGCGCCGGCCGACGTCCTCGAGTTCATCGCCAGCAAGGTGCAGACCAACATCCGTGAGCTCGAGGGTGCACTCATCCGTGCCACCGCTTTCGCAAACCTCAACGGCACGACGGTCGACCTCCAACTTGCCCAGATCGTGCTCAAGGATCTGATCGCCGAAGGTGAAGAGCCCGACATCTCGGTCGGCATGATCATGGCGCAGACGGCTGCCTACTCAGAGTTCTCGATCGACGACCTGTGCAGCGCCAACCGCAGCCGCAACCTGGTGCTCGCCCGACAGATTGCGATGTACCTCTGCCGTGAGCTCACCGAGATGTCGCTGCCGAAGATCGGCCAGGAATTCGGCAATCGTGACCACACCACGGTGATGCACGCGGATCGCAAGATTCGCAAACTGATGGCCGAGAAGCACGCCGTCTACAACCAGGTCACCGAGCTCACCGCCCGCATCAAGCAACAGGCCCGCCAGTCATGACGGGTGAATGGCCCATCGGGACCATTCACATCTGGGGAAGAGTCTGTGGGAAAACCCTCACGTCACGTGGACATCTGAAGTCCCAGTGTGAACACCATGTGAACGCAGGACGGATGTTCACAGCCACCCGTAGGTTCACCCGCTCCAACACCACAGGTTGTCCACCGGTCGAAATACCCTCTGACCTGCACGTCGATCGGTTTTCCACCGAATCCACAGACGCTACTACGACGACTACTCTTCTATATCTCGACAACACCCGTGGAAGTCACTGTTCGTCCCTTGTGTGGACGACCAAAACAGTCCTTCCCCTGGCTACCTCCACGCCCACGTCGCGTGGCAGGATTCATCCCCACGGCTACCGTCTTCGGAAAGGCCCCACCACGTGAAGTTCCGCATTGACCGCGACACACTCGCGGACGCCGTCGCATGGACGGCGCGCAGCTTGCCCAACCGTCCGAGCGTCCCCGTGCTGGCCGGCCTGCTCATCGAAACAGCCGCCGACGGACTCACGCTCTCGGGATTCGACTACGAGACATCGACTCGCGCGACCCTGCCTGCAGAGGTCTCGGCCGACGGCCGCGCACTGGTGTCCGGTCGCCTGCTCGCCGAGATCGTGAAGTCCCTGCCGCCGAAGCCCGTTGAGGTGACCCTCGACGGCACCAAGGTCCAGGTCGTCTGCGGCAACGCTCGATTCAGCCTGCAGACCATGCCGGTCGAGGAATACCCACAGCTGCCCGACATGCCCACAGCTTCGGGCACGATCAAGGCGGATGACTTTGCCACCGCGGTCGCCCAGGCGAGTGCTGCGGCTGGTCGCGACGAGATGCTTCCGCTGCTGACCGGCGTACGCCTCGAGCTCGAGGGCTCGACCATCTCGCTGATGGCGACTGACCGATTCCGGGCCAGCCTTCGCGATCTGCAGTGGTACCCCGAAAAGGCTGACATCTCGGCCCAGGCGCTGGTTCCTGCGCGCGTGCTTGGCGAGACCGCGCGTGCGCTCACCGCTGGCGGCGACATCACGATCGCTGTCTCGTCGGGTGACGCGGGCGACGGACTCATCGGATTCGAAGGTGTGGTCGGCAATGGCACACGCCGTACGACGACCCGACTCCTCGAAGGTGACTTCCCGCGCGTACGCCAGCTTTTCGCTGCTGTGCCCGAGACCGTCGCTTATGTCGACACCCAGCAGTTCGTCGACTCGGTCAAGCGCGTGGCCCTGGTTGCAGAGCGCAACACCCCCGTACGGCTGAGCTTCTCGGACGGACAGCTTCTCCTCGAGGCCGGAAGCGGCGAAGAGGCGCAGGCGTCTGAGTCGCTCGAGGCCACCATCAATGGTGCGGACATCTCGATCGGCTTCAACCCGAACTACCTGCTCGAGGGTCTGGCGGTCATGTCCGATCCGGTCGTGCACCTGTCGTTCACCCAGCACACCAAGCCTGCGGCGATATCGGGCGTTCACGAGATCGGCGCCGATCCCGACGCCGCGTTCCGCTACTTGATCATGCCCGTACGTTTGCAGAACTGAACCTCACAGCACTGAATCCTTGGGAGGCTTCGGCCATGGAAATCGGACTCGTCGGACTCGGCAAGATGGGTGGCAACATGCGCACCCGCCTGCGCAACGGGAAGGTCGGCGTCGTCGGATACGACCGCAATCCCGAGGTCTCTGACGTCGCGTCGCTCGCTGAGATGGTCGAGAAGCTGCCCTCACCCAAGGTCGTATGGGTCATGGTGCCGGCCGGCGACATCACCCGCTCCACGGTCACCGAGCTGATCGAGCTCCTCGACAAGGGCGACATCATCATCGACGGTGGCAACTCGCGATGGTCCGATGACGAGGTCCACGCAGCGCTCGCCGCCGAAAAGAGCATCGGCTACATCGACTGCGGTGTCAGCGGCGGGATCTGGGGTCTCGAAAACGGATACGCCCTCATGGCGGGTGGCGACAAGGAAGACATCGCCAAGGTCCAACCGGTGTTCGACGCGCTGAAGCCCGAAGGCGACTCCGGTTTCGTCCACGCGGGTCGCGTGGGAGCCGGCCACTTCTCCAAGATGGTTCACAACGGCATCGAGTACGCCATGATGCAGGCCTACGCCGAGGGATACGAGCTCCTCGAGAAGGTCGACATGGTCGACAACGTCACCGCCGTGTTCGATTCCTGGCGCCAGGGCACCGTCGTACGTTCGTGGCTGCTTGACCTGCTGGTGACTGCTCTCGAGGAAGATCCAGGGCTGTCAAAAATTCGCGGGTACGCCGAGGACTCCGGCGAAGGCCGATGGACCGTCGAGGCTGCGATCGACAACGCCGTCCCGGTCCACACCATCGCCGCATCACTGTTCGCGCGATTCTCATCCCGCCAGGACGAGTCGCCAGCGATGCAGGCCGTCGCGGCCATGCGTCAACAGTTCGGCGGTCACGCGGTGCAGGCTGCAGCCGAAGCAGGGCACGACCCCAAGGACGCCTAATCTCGTGCACGTCGCGCGACTTTCACTGCACGATTTCAGGTCGTACGGCGCTGTCGAGATCGAGCTCGAAGCCGGAGCGACGGCGTTCATCGGTGCCAACGGCCAGGGCAAGACCAATCTCGTCGAAGCCATCGACTACCTCTCTCGCCTCGAGTCACATCGCGTCGCGAGCGACACCCCACTCGTCAAGGCCGGTGCCGACCAGGCAGTGATCCGAGCCGATGTGGTGAAGGGCGATCGCACCGCGCTTCTCGAGCTCGAGATCACCCCGGGCAAAGCCAATCGGGCGCGCATCAACCGGGGGCCACTGCCCCGTACGCGAGATCTCGTCGGGGTCCTGCGCACCGTGATGTTCTCGCCTGACGACCTCGACCTGGTCAAGGGAGATCCCTCGGATCGCCGAAAATTTCTCGACTCACTCCTGGTCCTGCGCACCCCGCGGCTCGCCGGTGTTCGGTCCGACTACGAGCGAGTGCTCAAGCAGCGCAACACTCTCCTCAAGTCGGCGGGCCGACGTCGCGATGCGGATCTCTCGACCCTCGACATCTGGGACGAGAACCTCGCGCGTACCGGTGCCGAGCTCATCGCCGAGCGGCTCAAGCTGCTGGACGAGCTCGACCCCTTCCTCGGTGAGGCTTACGTACGAGTCGCGGCCGAAGCTGCTCCGGACCGGCGTGAGATCACGGCGACGTACAAGCCATCGCTTGAGCTGGCGGCTGACCTGCGAGACGCGGCAACGATCCATGACGCGCTCCTCGAAGAGGTGGCCCGTCGCCGCGGCGACGAGATCGATCGGGGCATCAGCCTGGTCGGCCCGCATCGCGATGACGTCACGCTGATCATCGGATCACTACCGGCCAAGGGCTACTCGAGTCACGGCGAGTCGTGGTCGCTGGCCCTTGCGCTGAGGCTGGCGTCGTTCGAGCTGCTGCGCAAGGATGACGACGATCCGGTGCTGATCCTCGACGACGTGTTCGCGGAGCTCGACCAGAGTCGACGACAGCAGCTGGCGGAGCTTGTCGGCGATGCCGAGCAGGTCTTGGTCACCGGTGCCGTTGCCGAAGACGTACCGGAGGCCCTGAAGGGTCACCGGTTCCGAGTCGCTGGTGGGGAGGTTGTCCGTGACTGAACCCGAAGAGCCGGACGCGCTGCGCCTCGCCCGCGAGATCGCCAACAGCTATCGCGGTGCCAAGCCGACCGGCCAGACCCCCAAGCGGAAATCGCGCCCGGCTAAGCCGGCCCGACCCAACCGCGATGAGCCGAGCGCCCTGGGTGATGTGCTCGGTGAGCTCGTCGAGAACCAGGGCTGGACTGAGAAGCTCGCGTCACAACGGGTGTTCACCGACTGGCCCAAGATCGTCGGAGCAGAGGTGGCGCAACATTCCGAGGTGATCGCCTTCGAGGACGGCGAGGTCGAGGTACGCACCGACTCCACCGCCTGGGCGACTCAGCTCCGGATGCTCGCACCGCGCATCGTGGCCAAGCTCAACGAAGAATTCGGTGACGGGTCGGTGCTGCGGATCGTCGTACGCGGTCCCCAGGCACCGTCGTGGAAGAAGGGCCTCCGCTCCGTCAAGGGTGCGAGAGGTCCGAGAGACACCTACGGCTGAATCATTCTGACGGGGATACCGCTGCAGCGGCTACGACGAACAGGGCGGTCACCGCTGTCACAGCGCCGAGAACGAGCGATGCCTGGGTGAAGCCGACCCATCCGTACGCCGGGCGGACGCCGATCGCCACCAGGAACACGAGCCCGCCGACGCAGCCGACCGCAGCGCTCACGAATGTGCCCCTCACGTGGTGGCCACTCCCGGGGGGCAACTCCCGCTTGCGGGGGAGGATGACGGCGGCAACCACTGCTGTCCACAGCAGACTGATCGCCAGTGCCGCGATCACGTCGGCCGGGCGATGCCAGCCGGCGACGACCGTCGACGCGCCGGTGAGCGTCGCGGCGAAACCGCCAGCGAGAGCAACGACGGGACGGAGCGCGCGCGGCGCGACCAACAATGCGGCACCGACTGCACTGGCCACGACTGTTGTGTGACCGCTGGGCAGACTGTTCAGCGTGCCGAGGCCCAGGTCGGGTCGCTCAAGCACGCTCTCCTTCAAGATCTGCGTCGTAAGATTGGCGCCGAGCAGCACCGTCGCGGCCGCAGCCCCGATGCGGGGACGTCCTCTGAGCAGGGCGACCACGGCGCACGCGAGAGCAACTGCCAGGATCGCGCCGATCGACACATAACCGAGCACGCTGAGCAGGGTCAGCTGGGTGTCACGACCGGCAACCACGGTGCGCATGGCCGAGTCGTCCCACTGTTGGCCACGGTCAGAATTGAGCGCGAACCGTACGAGCAGCGCGAGGGCCGCAACCGAAGCGAGCGCCGTCGCAACAGCACCGGAAGCGGTGTCGCGGTGGGTCGCAGTGATGGGCATGCCTCAACGATGCCTGATGGATCCCAGCGACCAATCCGCGAGGTCGGGTGCAAACCGTGAAGGCATTTTCAGTGTCACGGCCCTATCCGGACTCAGATGGGGACCTCCCGCGTCGTCACAGACGCGGTTCTGTGGCTCTGAGGGGTACGTGGGCTCCAAGAATCCACTCCCGAAACGTGTGGGTAGAAGCTGGGAGGGCCATAAACGGCCCGTATACTGATTAGGTGAGCCAAACTCCAGATCCTGAAGCAACGTATGACGCCAGCAACATCCAGGTTCTCGAAGGACTGGAGGCCGTACGCAAGCGACCCGGCATGTACATCGGGTCCACTGGTGAGCGCGGACTGCACCACTTGGTCTACGAAGTTGTCGACAATTCTGTCGATGAGGCACTCGCGGGCTATGCCAGCCACATCAAGGTCATCATGCAACCCGACGGCGGCATTCGCGTAGAAGACGACGGTCGCGGCATCCCGGTCGACGAGCACCCGATCGAGAAGATGCCCGCCGTCACCCTCGTCCTCACGTCGCTCCACGCGGGCGGCAAGTTCGGCGGCGGCGGCTACAAGGTGTCGGGCGGTCTGCACGGTGTTGGCGTCTCGGTCGTCAACGCGCTGTCGACCAAGCTGCACGTCGAGGTCAAGCGCGACGGCTACCGCTGGACCCAGTCGTTCACGTACGGCGAGCCCGACGCTCCACTGAAGCGTCACGAGAAGACCGACGAGACCGGCACCACGACGACGTTCTACGCCAGCGCCGACATCTTCGACGCCCTCGACTACAGCTACGACACCCTCAAGACCCGCTTCCGTGAGATGGCGTTCCTCAACAAGGGACTCGAGCTCGTGCTCCGCGACGATCGTGAGCACGCGGGTGATGACGAGTCGGCTGACGAGATCGAGCGCGACGCGAGGTTCCGCTACGACAAGGGCCTGGTCGACTACGTCGAGCACATCAACGTCGGCAGCAAGTCACCGATCCACCGCGACATCATTGCGCTCGAGGCTGAGGACGAGGCCAAGGGACTGTCGCTGGAGATCGCGATGCAGTGGAACGACAGCTTCATCGAGTCGGTCCACACCTTCGCCAACACGATCAACACCCACGAGGGTGGAACGCACGAAGAAGGCTTCCGCGCG
Source organism: Propionibacteriales bacterium (assembly GCA_038256885.1). Classification (GTDB taxonomy): domain Bacteria; phylum Actinomycetota; class Actinomycetes; order Propionibacteriales; family Nocardioidaceae; genus Aeromicrobium. Next base: position 5,020 of record JBBSJW010000061.1, on the reverse strand, counting down.
GCACTGACCACGACGGTCAACAAGTTCGCCACCACGCAGGGCTTGATCAAGAAGGCGACCGACAACCTCTCGGGCGAGGACATTCGTGAGGGCCTCACGGCGATCGTCTCGATCAAGCTGGAGGAGCCTCAGTTCGAAGGTCAAACCAAGACCAAGCTCGGCAACAGCGAGGCGAAGTCCTACGTACAGTCCGTCCTCAACGACGAGCTCGGTGCGTGGTTCGAGCAGCACCCGGCCGAGGGCAAGACGATCGTCCGCAAGTCGATCGACGCGGCGACTGCTCGTATGGCTGCCCGCAAGGCTCGCGATCTGGCCCGAAACCGCAAGGGCCTGCTCGGCGGCGGCGGACTTCCCGGCAAGCTCGCCGACTGCTCGTCGCGTGATCCCGAGGAGTGCGAAGTCTTCATCGTCGAGGGCAACTCGGCCGGTGGTTCTGCCAAGGGTGGTCGCGATCCGCGTACGCAAGCGATCCTCCCGTTGCGCGGCAAGATCCTGAACGTCGAGAAGGCACGCATCGACAAGATCCTCCAGAACGCGGAGGTCCAGGCGATCATCTCGGCGCTCGGCACCGGTGTGCACGAGGACTTCGACATGGCCAAGCTGCGCTATCACAAGATCGTGCTGATGGCCGATGCCGACGTCGACGGCCAGCACATCTCGACGCTGCTGCTGACCCTGCTGTTCCGGTTCATGAAGCCGCTGATCGATGCGGGCCACGTCTACCTCGCGCAGCCGCCGCTCTACAAGATCAAGTGGAGTAACTCTCCCGACGAGCTGGCCTACTCCGACCGCGAGCGCGATGCGCTGCTCGAGGCGGGTGCGACCGAGGGCAAACGCCTCCCCAAGGAGGTCGGCCAGCAGATCCAGCGCTACAAGGGTCTCGGCGAGATGAACGACAGCGAGCTGTGGGACACCACGATGGACCCGGCCAACCGAATCCTGCGACAGGTGACGCTCGAGGACGCGGCGATGGCCGATGAGATGTTCACGATCCTGATGGGTGAGGACGTCGAGCAACGACGGGCCTTCATCCAGCGCAACGCCAAAGACGTACGTTTCCTCGACATCTGATCTGACAGGGATCCTTCATGACTGAGACAACCCCTCCCGAGCACGACCGGATCGAAGGCGTCGAGCTGCAGGACGAGATGCAGCGCTCGTACATCGACTACGCCATGAGCGTGATCGTGTCGCGGGCCCTGCCCGACGTACGCGATGGCCTCAAGCCGGTGCACCGCCGCGTTCTCTACGCGATGTTCGACGGTGGCTACCGACCCGATCGCGGATTCTCCAAGTGTTCGCGCATCGTCGGTGACGTGATGGGTCAGTACCACCCGCACGGTGACACCGCGATCTACGACACCCTCGTACGCCTGGCGCAGCCGTGGGTCATGCGCGCACCGATGATCGACGGCCAGGGCAACTTCGGTTCGCCGGGCGACGATGGTGCCGCCGCCATGCGATACACCGAGTGCCGCCTCGCTCCCATCGCGAGGGAAATGGTGCGAGACATCAACGAGAACACCGTCGACTTCCGCCCCAACTACGACGGACGCTCGCAGGAGCCAACGGTCCTGCCGGCTCGCATCCCCAACCTTCTGGTCAACGGTTCGGCCGGCATTGCTGTTGGTATGGCGACCAACATCCCGCCGCACAACCTGGTCGAAGTTGCCGAGGGCGCCCAGTGGGCACTCGCCAACCCCAAGGCCAGCAAGGAAGAGCTTCTCGCGGCACTGCTCGAGCGGATCAAGGGACCCGACTTCCCGTCTGATGCGTTGATCGTCGGCACCAAGGGCATTGAAGACATGTACCTGACCGGCCGCGGCTCGGTCATGATGCGCGCCATCGTGTCGATCGAAGAAGACACCAAGGGCCGGATCCAGCTCGTCGTCACGGGACTGCCCTATCAAGTCAACCCCGACAACCTGATGCGCAAGATCGCCGAGCTGGTCAACACCGGTCGCATCCAGGGCATCTCCGATCTGCGTGACGAGACGTCGTCGCGCGTCGGCCGCCGCATCGTGATCGAGATCCGCAAGGACGCGGTCGCCCGGGTCGTGCTCAACAACCTCTACAAGCACACCGAGCTGCAGACCAACTTCAGCGCCAACATGCTGGCCCTGGTTGACGATGTACCTCGTACGTTGACGCTCGACCAGTTCGTGAGCCACTGGATCAACCACCAGATCGAAGTCATCCAGCGCCGCACTCAGTACCGCCTCGACGAGGCTGAGGCACGCGCACACATCTTCCGCGGTCTGGCGAAAGCACTCGATGCCCTCGACGAGGTCATCGCACTCATTCGTCGCAGCCCGACAGTCGATGAAGCGCGAGCCGGACTCATCAAGCTGCTCAAGATCGACGAGCTCCAGGCCAACGCCATCCTCGAGATGCAGCTGCGCCGTCTTGCGGCCCTTGAGCGCCAAAAGATCATGGACGAGCTGGCCGCTCTCGAGGAGAAGATCGCCGACTTCAAGGACATCCTCGCCAAGCCCGAACGCCAGCGGTCGATCGTCTCCGAAGAGCTCGCCGCGATCGTCGACAGGTTCGGCACTCCTCGCCGCTCGCAGATCATCCCCGCGGATGGCGACCTGTCGGACGAGGACCTCATTCCCGACGAGGAAGTCGTCGTCACGATCACCAAGGGCGGCTACGCCAAGCGCACCAAGACCGACCTCTACCGAGTGCAGAACCGCGGTGGCAAGGGCGTACGCGGTGCCGCGTTGCGTGGAGACGACATGGTCAACCACATGTTCTCGACCACCAGCCACCACTGGATCTTGTTCTTCACCACTGCTGGTCGCGTCTATCGGGCGAAGGCCTACCAGCTTCCCGAGGCTGGACGCGACGCCAAGGGCGGACACGTCGCCGGACTGCTGTCGTTCCAGCCCGACGAGGAGATCGCACAGGTTCTGGCGATCCGCGACTACGAGTCCGCGCCCTATCTCGTGCTCGCCACTCGCCGCGGTCTGGTCAAGAAGACCCGACTGAGCGACTACAACAGCCCGCGGCAGGCCGGCGTCATCGCGATCAACTTCCGCGAGGATGACGACGAGCTGATCGGTGCCGAGCTGGTCAACCCCGAGGACGACCTACTGCTCATCTCGCGCAAGGCCCAGTCGATTCGCTTCAAGGCCGACGACGAGCAGCTGCGCCCGATGGGCCGCGCGACCTCGGGTGTCACCGGTATGAAGTTCCGCGAAGGCGACGCGATGCTCTCGATGACGGTCATCCGCCAGGAGCACGCAGACCAGGACGAGGTCCCCGAAGCGGACCAGCTGTACGTGTTCACGGTGACCGATGGCGGCTTCGCCAAGAAGACGCGCATCGATGCATACCGGCAGCAGGGTCGTGGCGGACTGGGCATCAAGGCCATGCAGATCACCGACTCCCGCGGTGAGCTCGTCGGCGGTCTGGTGCTCAAAGACAGCGACGACGTCATCAGTGTCACGGCCGGCGGACAGGTCACCCGAAGCCTCGTTGCGGGTGTGCCTGTGAAGGGGCGTGACACGATGGGGGTGAGTTTCGTCAAGTTCAAGGGGGATGACCGCGTCGTGACCATTGCACGCAACGCTGAGCTTCCGTCGGACGAGACCTCAACGGAGGAACCGTCGACTGACGAGGAGCAGAGCGAGTGAACGACGAAAGGCAAGAGTCAGACTCGGTCCCGGGTTCTGGTGCGGGGGACGCTGCCACGTCGCAAGCCATTCCGCACCTTCCCAAACCTGTGACGAAGGAGGCGGCCCCAAAGAAGAAGCCCGGACTCAAGCAGAGGGCTGCGGCAACCGCGGATTCGGCCGAAACCGCGGAGGAACCGGTGGCCAACACAGTGAGCTCCGAGACCGACAAGGGTCGGGCACGAGACATCCCATCAACTGAGGCAATGATCGCGCCCACCAAGGCCGACAAGCCTCGACGAATCGAACCGGTGCCGCCGGATCGGCCGTTGACCGCGGCCGACTATGCGCGTACGACAACTCCGTCGCCCGCGACCACCGCAGTCATCCCGGCTGTCAAGGAGGATCCGTTGGCTGCCAACGCGACACCCGCCCCGTCCGTTGCGACCACTCGGCAGGCGAGCCTTCGCCTCAATCACGTAGAGCCATGGTCGGTGGCGCGCATCGCGTTCGCCGTCTCGGTGGCAATGATGATCGTCGGCGTTGTGGCGATGACGATCTTCTGGGTCGTCCTCAACGTTGCTGGCGTCTGGGACCAGGTCAACGAAGCAGTGACATCGGTGCTCAGCGATGATTCCTCAAGCTTCGACATCACGGACTATCTCGGCTTCGGGCGCCTGATTGGCCTGACCTTGGTCTTGTCTGCGATCAACGTGGTGCTGATGACAGCCCTCGCCACGATCGGTGCACACCTCTACAACCTCGCGGCGCAGATTCTTGGTGGCGTCGAGGTCACGTTCAGCGAAGAGAACTGACTCCACCCGTTTTGGGCTGGAGCATGGCGGTGCGGTAATGTTCATCGCTGTTGCGGGCGTATAGCTCAGCTTGGTTAGAGCGCATCCCTGATAAGGATGAGGTCCGAGGTTCAAGTCCTCGTACGCCCACTCGACGGAAGGTCATGATGAAGAAATTCATAGCCCTCGGGCTCGCCGCAGCAGGCGTGTTCTGGGCCATTGGCCAGTCGAAGAAGTCACCCGCGACCGACCACTGGGCCGCCGCGAGCGACAAGGTCTGACAGCCACGGGGCCGTGGCGCAATTGGTAGCGCACCTGCTTTGCAAGCAGGGGGTTAGGGGTTCGAGTCCCCTCGGCTCCACCGAAGGAAAAGGGCTCCTCATCTCGTTCGCGAGGTGAGGAGCTTTTGTCTAACCCGAGGGGCCCTTTTCCGTCGGTGAAATGGAGATGTGACTCGATCCCCGAGGCACGCGAGCGAGAAGGCTCGCGCCACCAGCGGACGGCAAGAATCTTGGCTCGCTCGGGCCGTCCTGCCCATGGGGTTTCGATACGCCCTCGTTCCTCGGGCTCCCCAACCACCGCACGGTCGGTACCCTCACTTTCATGACT
>JBBSJW010000060.1:0-18205 GCA_038256885.1 Propionibacteriales bacterium | reverse complement strand
TGCCGATGGGCGAGATCATGTTCGACTTCTTCGACGCGCTCAAGAGCCGTACGAAGGGCTACGCATCGCTCGACTACGAACCCACCGGTGAGCAGGCATCTGACCTCGTGAAGGTCGACGTACTGCTTCAGGGTGAGGTCGTCGATGCGTTCAGCGCGATCGTCCATCGCGACAACTCGTACGCCTACGGCGTCTCGCTGGCTTCGAAGCTCAAGGAGCTCATCCCGCGCCAGCAGTTCGAGGTGCCCATCCAGGCAGCCATCGGTGCGCGCGTCATCGCCCGCGAGAACATCCGAGCGATCCGCAAGGACGTGCTCGCCAAGTGCTACGGGGGCGACATCAGTCGCAAGCGCAAGCTCCTCGAGAAGCAAAAAGAGGGCAAGAAGCGCATGAAGATGGTCGGTCGCGTTGAAGTGCCCCAGGAGGCCTTCATCGCAGCCCTCTCGACCGGCGACGCCGACAAGAAGTAGTCCATGGTGTTCGTTGAGTCGGTCAATGTCGGGACGACGGTCGACGTGCCGTGGGGTCAGCTCAAGCGCACCGCGATCGACAAGCGACCGGTCGAAGGCCCCATACGCGTGCACTCGCTCGGCGTCGGCGACGACGAGATCGCCGATCTGGTCAATCACGGCGGCGAGATACAGGCGGTCTACGCGTACGCGCGCGAGGATCTCGACACGTGGGCCGATCTGCTCGGCCGCAGGCTGAGCCCCGGCCAGTTCGGCGAGAACCTCACGACCCAGGGCATCGACCTCAACGCAGCGCATGCGGGGGACCGATGGCGCATCGGCGGAGCGCTGCTCGAGGTGTCGGGCGTACGCATCCCGTGCTCGGTGTTCCAGGGCTTCCTCGACGAGCCGCAATGGGTCAAGCGATTCACCCAGGGCCGGTTGCCCGGACCGTACCTTCGGGTCATCGAGGAGGGTGACATCTCGGCCGGCGACGAGATCGAAGTCGTCGAGGAACGGGACCACGAGATCACGATCGACTTTCTGTTCCGCGCCCTCACAACTGAGCGCGGTTTGATCCCTGCCCTGAGCGCCGAGCCACGGCTCGAACCGTTCGTCCGCAGACGCCTGGGTGAGCGTGCGGCCACGCCTCTCAAGTGACCCGCAGGTAGGTTAGGGTGATCCGCACCACATCCCCCAGTAATGCCCGCGTGAAGGAATGTCATGAGTGCAGTAGTTGTCACCCCCGAACAGCTTGAGATCGTCAAGAACCGCGCTCGAAGCGTCAGCGCGATGTTCTACAGCCGTGTCAAAGAATCGGGCAGCCGTGAGGCGTTCCGCTACCCCGACGAAAACGAAAAGTGGCACTCGCTCACCTGGGCCGAGACCGGCGTACGGGTGACGCACCTCGCCGCTGGCCTGGTGTCTCTCGGCATCGAGGCCGAGCAGCGTTGCGCGATCGCGTCAGGCACTCGCGTCGAATGGATTCTGGCCGACCTCGCGATCAACGCCGCAGGCGGCGCTACGACCACGGTCTACCCCAGCACGATGTCGGAAGACGTCGCGTACATCCTGGCCGACTCCGACAGCCGCATCGTGTTCGCCGAGGACGACGAGCAGGTTGCCAAGCTCCGCGAGAAGCACTCTGAGCTGCCGTCGATCAGCAAGGTCGTTGTTTTCGACGGCACCACCGACGGCGACTGGGTCATCGGTCTCGATGACCTCGAGAAGCTCGGCGAGGCCTACCTTGCGGAACACCCCAAGGTCATCGAAGAGCGTGTTGCTGCAACGACCGGTGACTCGTTGGCGACCCTCATCTACACGTCGGGCACCACGGGACGCCCCAAGGGTGTGCGGTTGAGCCACGACGGCTGGACCTACGAAGGTTCGGTCATGGTGGCGGCCGACATCCTCACCGAGGATGATCTGCAGTTCCTGTGGCTGCCGATGGCGCACTCATTCGGCAAGGTGCTGCTGTCGACACAGCTCGCCATTGGCTTCGCCACCGCGATCGACGGTCGAGTGCCCAAGATCGTCGAGAACCTCGCCATCGTGAAGCCGACGTTCATGGGAGCCGCTCCTCGCATCTTCGAGAAGGCGTACGGCCGCATCGTCGGCATGACCGAAGCCGAGGGTGGCGCGAAGCTCAAGATCTTCAAGTGGGCCGAGAAGGTCGGCCTCGAGTACTCGCGCGCCGTACGATCCGGCAAGTCCGTCTCGCCGATCCTCAAGTTGCAGCACGGCATTGCCGACAAGCTCGTGTTCTCCAAGGTGCGCGAGCGCTTTGGTGGCCGGGTCCGCTTCTTCATCTCTGGTGCAGCTGCGCTGTCGCCCGACATCGCCGAGTGGTTCCACGCGGCTGGTGTGCTGATCCTCGAGGGCTACGGACTCACCGAGAACTCCGCGGGCGCTTTCGTCAACCACCCCGACCACTTCAAGCTCGGTTCGGTCGGTACAGCGTTCCCCGGCAGCGAGGCAAAGATCGCCGAAGACGGCGAGATCCTGATCAAGGGTCCGCACGTCATGCGCGGCTACCACAACCTCGACACTGAGAGCGCGTCCACGTTGACCGCCGACGGCTGGCTTCACACCGGCGATGAGGGTCGCATCGACGAGGACGGCTTCCTCTACATCACCGGCCGCAAGAAGGAGCTCTTCAAGACATCGGGCGGCAAGTACGTCGCGCCGCCGCACATCGAAGGCACCTTCAAGGGCATCAGCTCGCTGACCAGCCAGATCCTGGTCCACGGCAATGAGCGCAACTTCTGCTCCGCGCTCATCACGCTGGACCCCGATGGTGTCGCCGAGTGGGCCGCCAACAACGGCATGGCCGGCAAGTCCTACGCCGAGGTCGTGAAGTCACAGGAGATCCACGATCTGATCCAGAGCCACATCGATGAGCTCAACTCCAAGGTCAACCGCTGGGAGACGATCAAGAAGTTCGCGATCCTCGATCACGACCTGTCGATCGAGAACGGCGAGATCACGCCAAGCATGAAGGTCAAGCGCAATGTCGTCGAAGCCAACAACAAGGCAATCCTCGACGGCTTCTACTCTTAGTAGATGACGACAGGGCCGCTCACCTCCCGAGGTGAGCGGCCCTTCGGCGTCTATGTCCATGTGCCGTTCTGCTCGGTGCGCTGCGGCTACTGCGACTTCAACACCTACACGGCAGACGAGCTCGGTGAGGGTGCGACGCGAGCGTCGTACGCCGACACGGCGATAAGTGAGATCGAGCTGGCGGCTCGTACGTATCGCCAGGAGATCGAGACGGTGTTCTTCGGCGGCGGCACGCCGACGCAGCTGCCGTCAGCCGATCTCGTACGCATCCTTGATGCCCTGCGCGGCAACTTCGGTCTGTCCGCCGATGTCGAAGTCACGACCGAGGCCAACCCGGACAGCGTGACGCCGGAGTCGCTCGCGACGCTGCGCGAGGGCGGTTTCAACCGCATCTCGTTTGGTGTGCAGTCAGCCGTACCGCACGTGCTGGCGACCCTGGATCGCACCCACAACCCCGACAATGTGCCCCAAGCCGTGAAGTGGGCACGTGAGGCTGGCTTCGACCAGCTCAGCGTCGACCTGATCTATGGCACGCCGGGGGAGTCGATGGCCGACTGGCGCACCAGCGTTGAGCAGGCAATCGCGCTTCAGCCCGATCACGTCAGCGCCTACGCGCTGATCGTTGAGCAGGGCACCGCCTTCGCCCGCAAGGTCAACCGCAGCGAGGTCGTCATGCCCGACGATGACGAAACCGCCGACAAGTACCTCCTCGCCGATGAGCTGTTCTCCGCCGCCGGCATGGGTTGGTACGAGCTCTCGAACTGGGCGCGCAACGAGGCGGCGCAGTGTCGCCACAACGTCCTCTACTGGCACAGCGACAACTGGCTCGGCATCGGCCCGGGCGCACACTCACACGTTGACGGTGAGCGGTGGTGGAACGTCAAGCACCCCGCCGCGTACGCGCAACGACTCGCAGCAGGTGAGGCGCCCCGTCACGACGGGGAGACGATCGACACCGACACAGCCCGAGTCGAGCGGATCATGCTCGAGACGCGTCTCCGTTCGGGGCTGGGTCTCGACGCTCTGACCGCAGGCGCCAAGGCAACCGTGCCGGACCTGGTGTCGCGCGGACTCGCTGACCTGACTGACGAGCACCTGGTGCTGACTCTCCCGGGTCGGTTGCTCGCCGACGCTGTCGTACGCGAACTCGTCGACTAAGACTGTGCCGATCAGGAAGGCACTGTCACGAAGTCGATGAGCTCTTCGACCCGGCCCAGGAATGACGGCTCCAGGTCGGCGTAGGAGTCCACGCGACTCAGCAGGTGCTTCCATGCTCGAGCGATGTCGGCCTGATCTGCATGTGGCCAGCCGAGTGCGTCGCAGATGCCGTGCTTCCAGTCAGTGCCGCGCGGGATGACCGGCCAGACTTCAAGACCGAGGCGATCGGGCTTGATGGACTGCCAGACGTCGACGTACGGGTGACCGACGACCAGCACGTGCTCGCGGTCGGAAACCTGGTCTGCGAGTCGGGTCTCCTTGGAGCCGGGCACGAGGTGATCGACCAGCACACCAAGACGACGCCCGGATGAGGGATCAAATTCGTCGACGACTGCGACGAGGTCGTCGATGCCGCCGAGGTACTCGACCGCGACGCCCTCGACTCGAAGGTCGGCTCCCCAGACCCTTTCTACGAGCTCGGCGTCATGGCGACCTTCGACGTAGATGCGGCTCGGCTGCGCAACGCGTGCCCGGGTGTCCTCGACGGTGAGCGAACCCGAAGCCGTTCGGTAGCTGGTCTTCGGTGCCTTGGCGGCCGAGGGGCGCAGGACGACTGGTGCCCCGTCGAGCAGGAAACCCGGACCGAACGGGAACGAGCGCCGGGTGTTGCGGCGATCTTCGAGCACCATCATGCCGAGATCCTTCTCGACCACCATGATCTCGCCGACGAAGCCGGTGGTTGCGTCTTCGACCACCATGCCGCGCTCGGCGATTACCTCGACCGATCGTCCACGCGGCGGCTTGCGCCAGTCGCCCGAGAGCACGTCAGTGCCATATCTGTCAGCCATGCAGAACCCCGAGAAGTTGTTGATGAAACGTCTCGAGCTCATCCCGGGTGACCGGACCTGAGCTCGAGAGGATCTTGGTGGAGAGAGTAGTGAGTCCGAGGGTGAGATCGACAGCGGCAGCCCACGTCGGCGTGGCGCCAGCCGGGCTGGCGGCATACAGATCGCCGATCACGATGACGTCGAGATCCGGAACGACGAGGACCAGCTCACCGCCGGAGGGCCCGTCTCCGACGTGAATCACCTCGACGTGCTGATCACCCAGGTCGCCTGCCCACGCGGAGGCGAGCGTGCCGCCGAGAGACTCGTGGACGATTTCCGTGCCGTCATCGATCGTGATGCGCCGCGGGGAATAGGTCAGCGTGCGCTCAGTGCCGCCGACCTCGTACGGAGATTCGGCATTGTCGGGCACATCGCTAGACTGGCACTTGCCCTGAGGGAGTGCCAACGCGACGCGCGGAAGGAAGAACTATGTCTGACGATCGCCGTCTCGACGTCCTTCGCGCCATCGTCGAGGACTACGTCTCGACGCAGGAACCGGTCGGATCGCGCGCCCTCGTGGAGCGCCATCACCTGGGTGTCTCACCTGCCACGATCCGCAACGACATGGTCGCGCTGGAGGACGAGGGCTACATCACCCAGCCCCACACCAGCGCCGGTCGCATCCCGACCGACAAGGGCTACCGGATGTTCGTCGACCGGCTGGCCACGGTCAAGGCGCTCTCACAGGCAGAGCGCCGGGCAATCGAGACGTTCCTGACAGGCGCGGTCGACGTCGATGACGTGGTGCAGCGCAGCGTACGAGTGCTCGCGCAGCTCACCAACCAGGTCGCCATCGTGCAGTACCCGTCACTCACCCGCTCGACCGTTCGGCACATCGAGGTCGTGGCGCTCGAGGGCTCGCGCGTGCTGCTCGTCGTCATCACCAGCAGTGGTCGCGTCGAGCAGCGCATCATCGAGCTCGTCGAGACCCCGACCGAGCAGCTGTTGTCCGACCTGCGCTCGCGCATCGCGCACGCATCGCTCGGCCAACGATTGCCCGAGGCATCGCTGCGGCTCGCCGACATGATCGAGACGTTCGAGCCCAACGACCGGCCGATCGTCTCGTCGATCGTCGCCACGCTCTCGCAGACGTTCACCAATGAGCGTTCAGACGAGCGCATCGCCGTCGGAGGTGCCGCCAACCTCGCCCGGTTCGGCAGCGACTTCGACACCTCGATCAAGCCGGTCCTGGAGGCGATCGAGGAGCAGGTCGTGCTGCTCAAGCTGCTCGGCGAGGCCACCGCCGGTCTCACGGTGCGCATTGGTGCAGAGACCGGCAACGACAACCTGCTCGGCACTGCCGTGGTCTCGACCTCGTACGGCGCCGACGAGCAGGCGCTTGCGACCCTTGGCACGGTCGGACCGACCCGTATGGACTACCCCGCAACGATGGCCGCTGTGAGCGCTGTCGCCCGCTATGTCGGGCGATCGCTGGCGGACACCTAAACCTCGACAAGACTGAACCCTCTAAAGAACTCAGGACCAATGGCACAGGACTACTACGCAACACTCGGCGTCGGACGCGACGCGAGCGCGGAAGAGCTCAAGAAGGCTTACCGCAAGCTCGCGCGTCAGCTGCACCCTGACGTCAACGACGCGCCTGACGCCTCCGAGCGGTTCAAGGAGATCACCATCGCGTACGAGGTGCTCTCCGATCCGCAGAAGCGGGCGACCTTCGACCGCGGCGGCGACCCGCTGCGCGGTGCTGGCGGATCAGGCTTCGGCCAGGGATTCTCATTCGACGACATCATGGACGCGTTCTTCGGCCAGAACACCGGGCGCGGACCCCGTCCCCGTATGCAGCGCGGACAGGATGCATTGCTGCGCCTGACGATCGACCTCGCCGAAGCCGCGTTCGGGGTCAGCCAGGAGATCAAGGTCGACACGGCTGTCACCTGTACGACGTGCAGCGGAAGCGGTGCGGCGGCCGGGTCCGAGCCCGTCTCGTGTCGTACGTGCCACGGACATGGCGACGTCCAGCACGTCCAGCGCTCGCTGCTCGGTGACATTCGTACGTCGCGCCCATGCCCTGCGTGCCACGGCTACGGCACCGTGATCCCCGAGCCGTGCGCCGAGTGTGCTGGCGAAGGTCGCGTACGTTCGCGGCGCTCGATCTCGGTGACCATCCCGGCCGGTGTCGACCACGGCACCCGCATCCAGCTCTCAGGAGAGGGTGAGGTCGGCCCCGGAGGTGGACCTGCTGGCGATCTCTATCTGGAGATCAACGTGAGACGCCATCCGATGTTCAGCCGCAAGGGTGATCAGCTGTTCTGCCAGGTCACGCTGCCGATGACTGCTGCAGCGCTCGGTGCCCACCTCGATCTTCCGACGCTCGAATCCGATGTACCCGACGCCGACGAGGACACCAGGACGGTGCCGCTCGACATCGTTGCCGGCACCCAGTCCGGCGACACCATCACGATCAAGGGCTGGGGTGTCCCGCGTCTGCGCGGATCGGGACGCGGCGACCTCAACGTGCAGGTCATCGTCGAGACGCCCGCTCGTATGGACGAGGAGCAGCGTGCGCTGCTCGCTCAGCTGGCCAAGCTCCGCGACGAGGAGCGACCCGAAGCGCTGATGGGCGTCAACTCCAAGGGCGTCTTCGGCAAGATCAAGGATGCCTTCAAATGAGCGAAGTGAATTGAAGCGAAAGGCTAGTAAATGAGCCAGCCCGATCCGGACTGCCTGTTCTGCAAGATCATCGCGGGTGACATTCCTGCCGAGATCGTCGGCGACTCCGAGCACACCATCGCGTTCAAGGACATCAACCCCGAGGCGCCGACGCACGTGCTCGTCATCCCGCGCCGGCACGAGCCCGACATCGGCAGCCTTGCTGCCGCTGACCCCGACGCGGCCATCGCCCTGCTCAACGAGGCCAAGGCGATCGCCGATCAGGCCGGCAACGGCTCGTACCGCTTGGTGTTCAACACGGGCGCCGAAGCCAGCCAGACGGTGTTTCACTGCCACGGCCACGTTCTTGCCGGGCGCTCGATGAGCTGGCCACCCGGCTGAGCACGGCGAGCGCGGAATTCGCGCGGTTCCGCCGACGTTGCGTACGATTGAATGCACATGACTGACGACACCTCGCCCGCCAGCGCACCGGCACATACGTTCACGATTCCGTCGAGCGTTCCGGCGGTTTCCCTGCTCGGGCCTGCCGACGAATTCCTCCGCCTCATCGAAGATTCCTTCGAGGCGCGCATTCACGTGCGCGGAAACACCATCACGGTCACCGGATCGCCCGCAGAAGCGGCGATGGTCGAGCGCCTGCTCGATGAGCTTGTGACGATCGTGCGCACGGGCCAGCACCTGACTCCCGAGACGGTCGAGCGCAGCATCACCATGCTCCAGACCGAGACCGAGGAGAAGCCCGCCGAGGTACTCAGCCTCAACATCCTGTCGAGCCGCGGCCGGACGATCCGTCCCAAGACGGTCAACCAGAAGAAGTATGTCGACGCGATCGACAAGCACACCATTGTCTTCGGCATCGGCCCTGCTGGCACCGGCAAGACCTACCTCGCGATGGCCAAGGCTGTCCAGGCGCTGCAGGCCAAGGAAGTCACCCGCATCATCCTGACCCGCCCGGCCGTCGAAGCCGGCGAACACCTGGGCTTCCTGCCAGGCACGCTCGGCGAGAAGATCGACCCCTATCTCCGCCCGTTGTACGACGCGCTGCACGACATGATCGACCCCGAGACGATCCCCAAGCTCCTGGCTTCGGGCGTCATCGAGGTCGCACCGCTGGCCTACATGCGTGGCCGCACGCTCAACGACGCATTCATCATCCTCGACGAGGCTCAGAACACGACCCAGGAGCAGATGAAGATGTTCCTGACCCGCCTGGGCTTCGGCTCGCGCATGGTCGTGACGGGTGACGTCACGCAGGTCGACCTGCCAAGCGCCTCCAAGAGCGGACTCCGTGTCGTCCAGGACGTGCTCGAGGACGTACGCGACATCCACTTCTCGATACTCACGGCATCCGACGTCGTTCGCCACAAGCTCGTCGGCCGCATCGTTGCCGCCTATGGCGAGTACGAAGACACGGCGCAGGCGGGTGCGCAGGCCAATGAACGTCGACGTTCTCAATGAGTCCGGCGCAGACGTTGACGTCGTCGCGCTGACCCGACTCTGCCGCTTCGCCATGAGGCGTATGCGCCTGCACCCAGCGACCGAGCTGACCCTTCGTCTGGTCGACCCGGCGACGATCGCCGTGCTCAACAAGCAGTGGATGGACAAGGAAGGGCCGACTGACGTCCTGTCGTTCCCGATGGATGAGCTGACCCCGGGCCGTGACGGCGAAGAGGCCCCCGAGGGCTACCTCGGCGACATCGCGCTGTGTCCGCAGGTTGCCGAGCAACAGGCGCCCGCTGCTGGCCATTCGACGCAGGACGAGGTCAATCTGCTCACGGTGCACGGCATCCTTCACCTGCTCGGCTACGACCATGCTGAGCCGGCGGAGCACAAGGAGATGTTCGGCGTTCAGGGTCGACTGCTGCTCGAGTGGCAGCAAGCCGCCGACGGCGTGGACCCTGAGTCGTCGTGATGGTCCTCCCGATTGTCGTCTCAGCGATCCTGGCCGTCGTTGCCGGACTGCTCGTGAGCGTCGACGCCGCACTCTCGGCATTCTCCAAGGCTCGCGCCGAGGAGCTGGAGGACGAGGGCCGTTCCGGCGCAGCCCGCCTCGCGGAGATCCTCGAGGACCCCGCGCCCTACCTCAACTCCGTACTTCTGATGCGCGTCCTCGCCGAGACCTCGAGCATCGTCCTCGTTGCCCTGGTCGTCGCTGACGATGTCGACGGCCTCTGGACGCGTTTCGCGGTGGCCGTGGCCATCATGGTTGTTGTCAGCTTCGTGCTGATCGGTGTCGGCCCTCGTACGCTCGGCCGCCAGCATGCCGAATCGATCGCCCTGAGATCGACGGTCCCGGTCCTGGTGCTGACCCGACTCCTCGGTCCGCTTCCGAAGCTGCTGATCCTGCTCGGCAATGCGGTCACACCCGGCAAGGGTTTCAGTGATGGGCCGTTCGCCTCGGAGGCCGAGGTGCGAGAGCTCGTCGACCTCGCCGCAGCGAGCTCTGTCATCGAGTCCGAAGAGGGCAAGATGATTCAGTCCGTGTTCGAGCTCGGCGACACGATCGTCCGCGAGGTGATGGTGCCGCGCACCGACCTGGTGTTCGTGGAGCAGCACAAGACCCTTCGCCAGGCGATGTCGCTCGCTCTTCGCAGTGGCTTCTCCCGTATGCCGGTGATCGACGAGAACCTCGACGACATTGTCGGCATGGCCTACCTCAAGGACATCACCAAGCGGGTGTTCGACAACCATGAGGCGGAGACGACTGAGCGCGTCGAATCGCTCGCGCGCCCGGTCCTCTACGTCCCCGACACCAAGCCGATCGACGATCTCCTCAAGGAGATGCAGGCACAGCGCACCCACGTGGCCATCGTGGTTGACGAGTTCGGTGGCACGTCGGGCATGGTCACGATCGAGGACATCGTCGAAGAGATCGTCGGCGAGATCACCGACGAGTACGACTCCGAGCCCGAGGAGAACGAAAAGCTCGCCGACGGCTCATGGCGGCTCAGCTCCCGCTTCGAGGTCGACGACCTCGAGGACCTGTTCGACATCCCGATCGAGGACGAAGACGTCGACTCCGTGGGCGGCCTGATGGCCAAGCACCTGGGGAAGGTGCCCATCCGAGGCAGTGTCGTCGAGGTCGAGGGCTTACGGTTTGAGGCCGAAGGTCCCACAGGTCGACGCAATCGCATCGGCCACGTGCTGGTCAGCCGGCTGGCGGAAGGAAGTGACGATGGAGCTCAGTCCTGAGGACGCCAAGCTGATCACGCTGGCTCGCTCCTCGCGCGCCCGTACGAACGCACAGCACGGTGCGGCCGTACGCGACCAGGACGGCCGGACCTACGTCGCAGCCACCGTGGTGCTCCCGTCGCTGCGTTTCGACGCACTCGATCTCGCAGTCGCCATGGCAGTCTCGTCGGGTGCCAAGGGCATCGAGGCGGCAGCGCTGGTCGCTGATCGCCACCCTGAGCCGATTGTCGACGGCACCGCCGTACGCGATGTGTCGGGCCGCGGCATCAACGTCTACATCGCTGATCCCGAGGGCGATGTCATCCGGGTAGGCGTCACGTGAGCACCTTCCGCTCTGGATTCGCCTGTTTTGTCGGTCGACCCAACGCAGGCAAGTCGACGCTGACCAACGCGCTGGTCGGCGGCAAGATCGCAATCACGTCCTCGAAGCCGCAGACGACGCGACACGCGATCCGCGGTCTGGTTCACCGCGAGGACGGTCAGCTGGTGCTGATCGACACGCCTGGCCTGCACAAGCCGCACACGTTGCTCGGTCAGCGCCTCAACGCGCTCGTACGCACGACGTGGTCGGAGGTCGACACGATCGGTATGTGTCTGCCCGCCAACGAGTCGGTCGGCGAGGGCGACAAGTTCTTGATCCGTGAGCTGGCGCAGATCAGCCGCAAGCCGGTGTTCGCCATCGCGACCAAGACCGACCTCGTCAAGGGTGACAAGCTGCGCGATCACCTGCTTTCGATCCAGCAGGCTGGCGCTGACGCTGGGCTGCAGTGGAAAGAGATCATCCCGGTCTCGGCCGTCTCCGGTGAGCAGGTCGAGCTGTTGGCCGAGCTGCTGGTGGCGACACTTCCGGAGGGGCCCGCGCTCTACCCCGAGGGTCAGCTGACCGACGAGCCCGAGGAGACGCTGATCGCCGAGATCATCCGCGAGGCTGCGCTCGAAGGCGTACGCGATGAGCTCCCGCACTCGATCGCCGTGGTGGTTGACGAGATGGTGCCCCGTTCCGACCGGCCCGCGGACAAGCCGATGATCGACGTACGCGTCAACGTCTACGTCGAGCGCGACAGCCAGAAGGGCATCATCATCGGCAAGCAGGGCTCGCGCCTGAAGGAGATCGGCTCCAACTCCCGCGCCCAGATCGAGGCGATTCTGGGCACCCCGGTCTACCTCGACCTCCACGTCAAGGTCGCCAAGGAGTGGCAGCGCGACCCCAAGCAGCTGCGCAAGCTCGGGTTCTAGCGGACGCTGAAGCCGCTTTCGCCCTGCGGATCCTCGTCAGTCACGTCCAACGCATCGACGGTGGCGCGCGGCGGCCCGCGTCGAGCCCACTCGATCATCGCCTCGACGGCTTCGTCGTCGCCCTCGAACGTCGCCTCCACGGCACCGTCGCGGCGATTGCTGACCCAGCCGGCGACTCCGAAGCGACGCGCTTCCTGCTCGCACGAGGCACGAAAGAACACGCCTTGGACATCCCCACGCACCACAATGCGTCGCCTGATCATGCTTCGACCGTAAGGCAGGATGGCCGTATGGATGCGGCGGAGGCGCTCAAGGAGATCGGGTTCTGGCTCGAGCGCGAGCGAGCCGTGACCTACAAGGTCGAGGCCTTCCGCAAGGCCGCCGCGATCATCGAGGGCCTTTCCGCCGACGAGCTCGGACAGCGCCTCGCCAGCGGCGCGCTCAAGCGTACGAAGGGCATCGGCGACCGTACGTTCACCGTGATCAAGCAGGCCGTCGAGGGTGACGTGCCTGACTATCTCGCCGACCTGCGTTCGCGATCGACCAAACCGCTGGCCAAGGGCGGCGCCGAGCTTCGCGCCAAGCTGCGCGGCGACCTTCACAGTCATTCCGACTGGTCCGACGGCGGATCGCCGATCGAGGAGATGGCACGAGCCGCACACTGGCGTGGCCGCGAGTACCAAGTGCTCACTGACCATTCGCCGCGGCTCACCGTGGCCAACGGGCTCACCGCCGAGCGGCTGACAGAGCAGCTCAAGATCGTCGCGAAGGTCAACGCCTCGTACGACGACTTCCGGTTCCTGAGCGGGATCGAGGTCGACATCCTCGACGACGGCAGGCTCGACCAGACCGATCGCATGCTCAACAAGCTCGATGTCGTGGTCGCGAGCGTGCACTCCAAGCTCAAGATGGACTCGATCGGCATGACCCAGCGCATGGTCACGGCCGTGAACGATCCGCATACGAATGTTCTCGGCCACTGCACGGGTCGACTTGTGCAGGGATCGCGGGGCAAACGTGATCAGTCAAAGTTCGACGCCAAGAAGGTGTTCGCGGCCTGCGCCAAGAATGACGTTGCCGTTGAGATCAACTCACGACCCGAACGGCAGGATCCGCCCAACAACCTCATCGCGATGGCGCTCGATGCGGGCTGCCTCTTCGCGATAAACACCGACGCCCACGCACCGGGACAGCTCGACTTCCTGGACTACGGCGCCGAGCGCGCTGACGCGAATGGCGTTCCAGCAGACCGCATCGTCACGACCTGGCCGGTCGACAAGCTTCTCGAATGGTCATTCGCCAAACGCTGAAGTGGCGAGCTCGCGGACTTCGTCGACTGTGACTTCGCGGGTGATGCGTTCGGTGACCGCGTCGTAGACGTCGATCAGTCCGGCCAAGTCCTTGACCATGCGTCGGGCGCGGGCCGGACCGTTGCCGCAGTCGGCACGGCATTCGCCGGAAGCGGCGATGCGGTGTGCGATGACGATCGCCGTGAGCGCGTACGCCTCGGCCGCCTCGAGCTCGGGGGAGAGCGCGAACGGGAACATCCGCGACGCAGCGTGATGGAACTCGGTGTGCTCAGGGTCCAGGTCGCCCGTCGACAGCGGGAACGACATGGCGTCGGCGAAGGCCTGTCGTACGTCCTCGTCGTCACTGGGCTGACCGATCCACGACTCGGCCTTCTCGACGGCGGCCAACGCATGCGAGCGCGACGCCGGCTCCAAAAGTGCGATGGCCTGACGTGCCTGCGCGATGCGCAGATGCGCACGGAGCTCGGGAGAGTCCTCGGTCGTACCGAACAGCCGACCGATCAACGGCACAAGCCGTGTGCGGTCGCTCTCGCGCAGCAGGTCGTTGGTCGTACGCGCCTCGTGCGCCAGCAGTGGGTGGGTGCACTCCGGGCGGTCGCTCCACTCCTCGCCGGCGAGCAGCGAGACGTACTCCATGACGCAGGCTTCGCCGTGCTCAGCGTCATGGGATCCGGCCGAAAGCGTCGGCAGAAAGTCGGGAATTGCCATGCAGCAATTGTCGCTCGCAGCTCCCCATCTGAACCTGACAATTGGCTATGCGTTTGGTGCGCGTTTGACCCAGTGTGACTACCATCACGTATGGAGTTTGAGACATCCGCTCGAGCCATCCTCGCCAACATCGAGAAGGTCATCGACGGCAAACCAGAAGCGGCTGAGGCCGCACTTGTTGTGTTCCTTGCCGAAGGCCATCTGCTGATCGAGGACGTTCCCGGAGTCGGAAAGACCGTGCTCGCAAAGGCGCTGGCTCGCTCGGTCAGCTGCTCGGTACGGCGCATCCAGTTCACCCCCGATCTGCTGCCGTCCGACATCACCGGCGTCTCGGTCTACAACCAGGCCGATCGTGAGTTCGAGTTCAAGCCCGGGGCGGTCTTCGCCAACATCGTGATCGGCGACGAGATCAACCGCGCGTCGCCCAAGACCCAGTCCGCGCTGCTCGAAGCGATGGAGGAGCGCCAGGTCACGGTCGACGGTACGACGTACGAGCTGGGCGGCCCATTCACGGTCGTCGCGACGCAGAACCCCTTCGAGATGGAGGGCACTTACGCGTTGCCCGAGGCCCAGCGCGACCGCTTCATGGCTCGCATCTCGATGGGCTACCCGTCATCTGCCGCCGAGCTCGAGATGGTGCAGGGACGAGACACCAGCAACCCGTTCGACCAGCTCGACTCCGTCGCGTCGATCGAGGACGTGCAGAGCATGATCGCGGCAGCCCGGGCGATCTACGTGTCGCCTTCGGTCGAGCAGTACGCCGTCGACATCGCCCAGGCCACCCGTGACGACGCCGAGCTCCGGCTGGGAGCCAGCCCGCGAGCGACCCTCCAGCTGGTACGCGCCGCCAAGGCGCGCGCTGCGGTGCAGGGACGTGACTTCGTACTCCCAGACGACATCGACGTCCTGATCCCTGTGGTGCTCCCGCACCGCCTCATCCCGATGCGCGGTGTAGCGGATACCGCGGACGTCATGGAGCGCATTGTGGCGGAGACGCCAGTGCCTGCCGGAGCCGTCCAGCCGTCGTGAGGCCGGCACGCTCTGTCGTCCTCACCTCGCGGGGCATCGGCTTCCTGGTCGTCGCGCTGGCCTGCTTTGTCGCCGCACCGATCCTGTCGCTGCCTGCACTGCTGTATGTCACGGTGCTGCTCGCCGGGCTGGTCGTCTTCTCGACGATCTTCGTGTTCGGCGGTCACTCCAACGTACGGATTGAGCGTTCGTTCTCACCGCAGGTCCTCACGCCGGGCAACACAGCCAAGGCGACCGTGCGAGTCACCAACCTGTCGATGATCCCGTGCTTGGAGGCCGAGTGGGAGGACGAGCTCCCCGCCGGAATCTCCGGTGACGCTGCGGGAGTCCTTCCGGCGCTGGGGGGCAGCCGTCAGGCCGATTCGCGGGTGTCGTTCTCGTACGGGTTGCAGGGCCTCAGGCGCGGTCGACACCTGATCGGTCCGCTTCGCGTCCAGGTGCTCGATCCGTTTGGTCTGGTGTTTCGCCGGCACTCTTTCGGATCGTCCGAACCGCTGATCGTCCTGCCCCGTCGAGTCGACCTGCAGCCGTTGGCACCACGCGGTGAGAGCGATGCTGGCGCGACTCGTCCCGCTCCACAGCACGTGGGCGTCGGCGACGACGACATCATCGCGCGCGCCTACCTGCCAGGTGACGCCATGAAGCGCCTGCACTGGAAGGCCACGGCGCATCGAGGGCAGCTGATGGTGCGACAGGAAGAGCAGCAGATCAACCCGCGCGCCGGCGTGTTCCTCGACTGCGAGCCGCGTACGCAGGGCACAGCGCGCGACAGCAAGGGCATCTGGGAGCACTCGCCGACCTTCGAGTGGGGGATCGTCGCGGCGGCATCGATCGTCCACCACCTCGCCCGTACGGGCTACGTTGTCGCGTTCCAGACCAGCAGCCCGGCGATTGAGTGCGAGATCGCCGATGGGCAGGACTCCGTTGAGGACGCGATGGTCGACCTCGCCATCCTCGAGCCAGACGAGAGCGACCACGATCGACCGATGAAGCCCGAGCGTGCTGCCTTCGCGATCCTGGGTCGCATCGACATACCTCGAGCCCAGCACTGGGTGCACGCCGTCGGGGGAGCGCGCGATGTGCACGCGTTCGTTGCTGCCGGTACGTCTGCCGCAGCACTCGACGTCCTCGACGATGCGCGCTGGAAGGTTGTCACCTATCGGCCCAACGACGACCTGAACCAGATGTGGTCGCTGTTCGACGGGGTCATCCGTGCTTAGACCGGCTGCCCGCCCGACCGCGCGTCGCACCGCACGCGCGATGTGGTCCGACCACGCTCTGCTCGCTGCCGCCCTGGCGGCGCTGCTCTGGGGCTTCACCTCGGTCATCGACGGACGTTCTTGGTACGTGTCGGCGATGCTCGTCGCGATTCTGACGGGCGTCACCTGCGCAGTGCTGCGATCTGTTGGCGTTCGCCATGTCTGGCCGATCGCTCTGGTGGTTGAGCTGCTGGTGCTCGCCTGGATCTTTGTGCCGCAGACCATGGTGGGCATCATCCCGACACCCAGCAGCCTCGCCGAGCTGGGCCGCATGCTGGGTCGCGCGCAGGACATCATGGTTGAAGAGGCCGCCCCGGTCGCCGCCGCCGAGCCGATCATCCTGGTGATCGCGGGAGCGTTCGGGCTCCTGGCGATCATCGGCGACTGGCTGTTGGAGCGCGTTCGTGCCGCGCAGCTGGTCGGCGTCATGTTGGTCGCAGTGTTCGTCGCACCAGCCATCACCGCAGGTGACACACCGCCGGTGTGGATCTTCCTGGTCGTCGCCACCCTGTGGCTGTTCCTCCTCCGGTCCCGCACCCGCGAACGTACGGATCGAGGATGGCGTGGACGGTCGCCGGCTCTGATCGTCGCCATCTTGGCGCTGATCGTGAGCGCGCTGCTGCCGCCGCTGCTCCCGGACATTCGTGCGGTCGCCACATCGTGGGGCAAGGCTCCAACGCCGGTGTTTGGGCGTGGGATCAACCCGATGCTCGAGCTGGGCCAGAATCTTCGCCGCAACAGCACGTCGCTTGCCCTGACCTACACGACAAACGCCAAGGCAGCGCCCTACCTCAAGGTCTCGACGCTGCGGGACTTCTCGGGCAAGACCTGGCAGCCGGGGGAGTCGGTGGCTGGAGACCGGTTCGAGGGACAGATCGGACTCGATCCCGACATCAAGACGACCGACACGCGTACGATCGTCTCGATCAAGAACCTCCGCAGCTCGCTGGTGCCGGCGCCCTACCCGGCGTTGGGCATCTCGGGTCTCAAGGGCCCGTGGCCGTTCGAACGTATGGGGCTGACGATCCGGTCGGCTCGCAGCGACACTCGAGGCCAGACCTACACCGTCAACAGCATCAAGATCACGCCGACCGCTGACCAGATGCGAGAGCTCTCATCGAGGTTCAGGCCTTCGCTCGAGCCGTACCTCACGTTGCCCGCCAACATGCCGTCCGTCATAAGCGAGACCGCTCGTGAGATCACAGCGGACGCCGCGACTGACTACGACCGGGCCCTGGCGCTGCAGCGACACCTCCGCAACGGCAGCTTCCGCTACTCCGAGTCCGCGCCGGTCGCTGATGGCTACGACGGCAATGGCGTGGACGTGATCGCGCAGTTCCTCGACAAGAAGACCGGCTACTGCGTTCACTTCTCCTCGACCATGGCGGTCATGGCCCGCACGCTCGGCATACCGTCGCGCATCGCCGTCGGCTACGCGCCAGGCGATGTCATCGACACGCGGGCCGGCAAGAACGTGTACGGCAACACGTCCGATGACCTGCATGCCTGGACTGAGCTGTACTTCGAAGGCGCAGGCTGGGTCGGCTTCGAGCCCACGCCGGGCGTCGGATCGGCAACCGCGTTTGCCGAGGCCAACGGCGCTCCTTCTGAGCCGGTCGACAGCGAGGGCGACGCAACGCAGCGCCCGGGCGGACTGGATGGCGACGAGTTCGGCGTAGACAGTGCGGCACCGACTGAGACAGCCGACTCGACGACAACGCGCACGCTGGTCGTCTCAGTTGTGGGGCTGTTCATGCTCGGGATCACGCCGTTGCTGCTGCGACGCG
>JBBSJW010000059.1:0-18500 GCA_038256885.1 Propionibacteriales bacterium | reverse complement strand
CGTGTTACTCACCCGTTCGCCGCTCGTGTACTCCCGAAGGAGCCTTACCGCTCGACTTGCATGTGTTAAGCACGCCGCCAGCGTTCGTCCTGAGCCAGGATCAAACTCTCCGTTGAAAGCAGTTAAGTACTGCTCAAACTTCAGTTCGACTCTGACAAACTATTTGCTGACAAATAAATTGTCGGAATTGATTTCCATCAAGGTCGGCGAGCCGAAGCTCTCCGATGGTCTCGACGGGGTATTACTAATTAATCTCGTCGACTTTTGGCACACTGTTGAGTTCTCAAGGATCAGACGCACACCGAAACCCAGAACCTTGCGGTCTGAGTTTTGGGGCAACTCGTCTAACTTACACTGCTCGTTTTCACCGGTCAAACCCGGGTCGGTCACAGTATTTGGCTGCCAGCCCGAGCGACCCGCCTTGCGGCTTTTCGCTCCGTCGTGCTGTGCAACGAGGTAAACACTACGGGGCGGGATTTGCGCACGTCAAATCGGGGTCCTGTGGCTAGAGTCACACGTCCTCCAGCCCCTGAAATTGCAGGGGTCAGGACACCGACACGCCCGAAATCGCCCGCTTCCCCTTGCGCAAAACGACCCATTTGCCGTGGAGCAGTTGGTCGCCAGAAAGCACCAGATCGGGGTCCGTGACGCGCTCGTTGTTCACGTACGCTCCCCCGTCGGCCACAGCACGCCTGGCAGCGGACTTGGATTCAGCGAGACCGGTGGCCACGAATGCGTCGACCACAGTCGGCGAATCTGCGGCTTTGAGCTCGACGGCACCGGCCTCACGTAGGGCTGCTCCGAGTGTCGCCTCGGGCAGATCCGTCAGCTCAGCACGTCCGAACAGCGCTCCCGAGGCAAGCTCTGCGGCTGCGGCCTCATCGGCGCCGTGCACGATCGTCGTCACCTCGGCTGCCAGCCGACGTTGCGCCGCTCGCAATCCAGGCCTTTCGGCATGTTCGGCCGCCAGCGCAGCGATCTCGTCGACCGGCACGAAGGTGAACTGGCGGAGGTACTCTCCCACTTTGCTGTCCTCGGCCTGGATCCAGGACTGGTAGAAGGCGTATGGACTCGTCAGCTCGGCGTCGAGCCATACGGTGCCTGACTCAGTCTTGCCGAACTTGGTGCCGTCCGCCTTGGTGATCAACGGTGTCGCGAGGGCGTGCACCTTGGCGCCTGCGGCTCGGCGTACGAGCTCGACTCCCGCAGTGATGTTGCCCCACTGGTCACTTCCACCCGTCTGCAGCACGCAGCCATGACGGCGGTGCAGCTCGAGGTAGTCCAGAGACTGCAGGAGCACGTAGCTGAACTCGGTGTAGCTGATGCCCGCCTCAAGTCGCGCACTGACGACTTCGCGGGCGAGCATCCGATTGACCGGGAAGTGCTTGCCGATGTCTCGCAGGAAGTCGATCGTGCTGAGGTCGGCGGTCCAGTCGAGGTTGTTGACCAGCGTCGCCGCCGACTCACCCTCGAGCTCGACGAAGTGCGACACCTGCGTACGGATGCGCTCGACCCATTCGGCCGTCGTCTCCTTGGTGTTCATCACCCTCTCGCCGGCTTCCTTGGGATCACCGATGAGACCGGTCGAACCGCCCACGAGGATCAGCGGCTTGTGACCCGCCAGCTGCAGGCGACGTGCCGTGAGCAGCTGCAGCAGGTTGCCGATGTGCAGGCTCGGAGCCGTGGGGTCGAAGCCCACATAGAACGTGACCGGACCTGCCGTGAGATCTGTTCGCAGTGCGTCAGGGTCCGTCGAGTGCGCGATGAGGCCGCGCGCCTCGAGGTCATCAAGTACGTGGGTCACGGTGCCCATTCTCACCCACCGGGCTCATTCGACCCACAGCGGTCAGAGCACCGCTGCGGCAACTTGTCCTGGCTTGACGGCGAGCACCGGGACCGAGCAGTCGAGCAGCAACTGCTGGGCCGTGCTCCCCATCAGGAACTTGCCGACTGGCGACCGAGGACGAAGGCCGATGACCAACAGGCTCGCCGACGTCTCCTCGACGACCTTGAGGATCTGGGCTGCGGTGTCTGCGCCAACGGGTTGAAGGATCGACACCTTGGAGCCGACCAGCTCGCGGAGCCGCTGGCGGAGCTGCTCGAGCTCGAAGCCGCGCAGGAATCCCGGGGCATCGAGGTCGGCGTCTCGGGTGACGTTGACGACCGTCAGCGTGTCATCTGTTGCGTTGGCCCGAGCCACTCCGTGCTCGAGGGCTGCCTCGCCGTACTCATCACTGCGGTATCCGACCACGACTGACATCGTGTGGGCCTCTCTGCTGGTTGGGACCCTCCCCAAGGCAGATCATGTCGCACCGCGTGCGCCCGTGTCTCCCTTTGTGATGAGGGGCACGGAATAGCGGGTTTCAACCACGTGGTTGAAACTTGTATGAGCAATGTGAAGGTAGACATCTGGTCAGACGTGGCATGCCCGTGGTGCTTCATCGGCAAGCGCCGATTCGAGGCGGCCGTGGCCGACTTCACCGCTGGTGGTCACACCGTCGAGGTCGAGTACCACTCCTTCGAGCTCTCCCCCGATACCCCGGTCGATTACACCGGGAGCCACAGCGAGTTCCTGTCCAAGCACAAGGGCATCCCGGAAGCGCACGCGAGCCAGATGCTGGCCCAGATGACCGAGCTCGGCAAGACAGTCGACATCGCATACGACTACGACTCGTTGCACACGACCGACACGATCAAGGCGCACGAGCTGCTGCACCTGGCGAAGTCGCACGGCAAACAACTGGAGATGAAGGAGCGCTTGCTGTCGGCGTACTTCGAGGAAGGCAGGCACGTCGGACAGATTGACGAGTTAGCTGACCTCGGAGCTGGGATTGGGCTCGACCGCGACGAGATCGTCGACGCCCTGAAGTCCGAGACGTTCCTTGACGACGTGATGGCGGACAAGGCGCAGGCCGTCGCGTACGGCATCAACGGCGTGCCGTTCTTCGTGATCAACGGCAAGTACGGCGTTTCTGGCGCCCAGGAATCAGCCACCTTCGTCGATGTGCTCACCCAGGCGGCTGCCGAATGATCGGACCGTTCGAGATGGTTGGTGACGACGCACCGGTCTGCGAAGACGGCGTGTGCGAGATGCCCGTCGCTACTGACGACTAGCGCGCGGACTTCGGCGATAGGCCGAGACTGTGGGGTCGCCGGCGATCCAGAAGCGCCACGGGACATCTGCGGCTTTGGAGACACCGACGCGCGGACCTTCGCTGATCGCGGGAGCTGAGGCTGGCTGGTCGCCGAGGCGAACCGCATTGCTCCCGAGCAGATCCGTGCCCAGATCGTCGAGCGACAAGCCGAGTGCCTTGGCAAGGTTGCCGGGCCCGCGAGCGAGGGCGACGTCCTTGACCAGATCACCTCGGCGCTCGCGTGCGATGTCGATGCCGTCGACGATCTCACCGGCCCGGATCAGCACTGCTGACGCTGTCTCGGTCGGTCCGGTGACGATGTTGGCGCAGAAGTGCATCCCGTACGAGCGATAGACATATAGGCGCCATGGCTCGCCGAACATGATCTCCGAGCGTGGGGTGCGGGTGTAGGCATGCGAGGCAGGGTCATTGATTCCCCCGTATGCCTCGACCTCGGTGATACGCGCTGCGACGCCGTGACCGTGCAGGACGCGACCCAGCAGTGCGCGGGCGTGATCCGGGACGTCCACGGGTCAGGTGAGCCGCTGGCGAATTTCGAGGAGCTGCTCGGCAACGCGCGCCGGTGCCGTTCCGCCACGGGAGCTGCGCGAGGCCAGCGAGCCTTCGACCGTGAGCACGTCACGAACATCCGGGGTGAGCAGTGGCGAAATTGCTGCGAAGTCCTCGTCGGTGAGGTCCCAGAGCTCGATGCCGCGCTGCTCGCACACCTGAACGGAAGCACCCGAGATCTCGTGGGCGTCACGGAACGGCACGCCCTGCCGTACGAGCCACTCGGCGACATCTGTCGCCAGTGCAAACCCCTGGGGCGCGAGCTCCGCCATCCGTTCGGTGTTGAACGTCAGCGTGGCGACCATGCCGGTGAACGCCGGCAGCAGGACCTCGAGGGTGTCGATCGAGTCGAACACCGGCTCCTTGTCCTCCTGCAGGTCGCGGTTGTACGCAAGTGGCAGCGCCTTGAGTGTCGCCAGAAGTCCCGTGAGATTGCCGATCAGGCGACCAGCCTTGCCACGTGCGAGCTCAGCGATGTCGGGGTTCTTCTTCTGCGGCATGATGCTCGAGCCTGTGGAGAAGCCGTCGTGCAACGTGACGAAGCTGAACTCCTTGGTGTTCCAGATGATGATCTCCTCAGCGAGGCGAGAGAGATCGATACCGATCTGGGCCGCGACAAAGGCGAACTCGGCGACGAAGTCGCGCGCGGCCGTTCCGTCGATCGAGTTGGCCGTGGAGTCTGTGAAGCCAAGATCCTTGGCGACCTGCTGCGGGTCGAGGCCCAGCGATGAGCCAGCGAGCGCGCCAGCGCCGTACGGCGAATCGGCAGCCACGCGCATGTCCCAGTCGGCGAGGCGATCAAGGTCGCGTACGAGCGGCCAGGCATGAGCCAGCAGATGGTGTGACAGCAGCACGGGTTGCGCATGCTGCAGGTGGGTGCGGCCCGGCATGGGCGCGTGGATGTGCGCCTCCGCCTGCTCGGCGAGGGCTGCCACCAGTCCGCGTACGAGATCGCCGATCGTCCTGGCGTGGTCACGGAGATACATCTTGAAGAGCGTGGCGATCTGGTCGTTGCGTGAACGTCCGGCACGGAGGCGTCCGCCCAGCTCGGGGCCAAGTCGTTCGAGCAGTCCGCGTTCGAGCGCCGAGTGCACGTCCTCGTCATCGGGCAGGGCTCGAAATGCTCCCGACTCAACGTCGGCGGCAAGAGAGTCGATGCCGGAGTGCAGCGTGGTGAGGTCTTCACGGCTGAGCAGGCCCGCCGCCTCGAGCACGCCGGCATGGGCACGCGACCCAGCCAGGTCGTACGGAGCTAGACGCCAGTCGAAGTGGGTCGACCGGGAAAGCGCGACGAGCTCAGGCGACGGGCCGGAGGCGAACCGCCCACCCCACAGAGAGGTCCCCTCCAAAGGTTCAGGGTGCGTGTTCACGAAGTCTCCTTGGAGGTGGAAGCCGCGAGCGACATCAGCCGACTGGCGACAGCGTCGCCACCCAGTGGGTCGCGGCAGATCAGAAGGACAGTGTCGTCGCCTGCAATCGTTCCGAGCAGGTCGGGCTGGCCCGCATGATCGACGGCCGACGCAAGGTACTGCGCTGCGCCAGGCGGTGTGCGAAGTACAACGAGGTTGGCGGAGGACTCCGCAGCCACGAGCAGCTCACGGCAGATGCGGGCGAGGCGGGTCTGGGCCGCCGCGCTGTCAGGCGCCGCACGTGGAGTGCGGTCGCCACCCTCCGCTGGCACGGCGTAGACCAGTCCCCCGTCGGGATGACGGACCCGTACGGCATCGAGCTCGACGAGATCGCGCGAGATCGTCGACGGCGTCGCGTTCACACCGCGCTGTTCGAGCAGTTCGGCCAGATCGCCTTGAGACCGGATGAGCTCGTGGCCCAGTAGTTCGACGATCAGCTGCTGGCGTGCGCTCTTGGTGTCGGGAACAGTCATCACTTCTCCCCCGCCTTCTCGAGCAACCAGATCATCAAAGCCTTCTGGGCGTGGAGGCGATTCTCGGCCTCGTCCCACACGACGCTTTGCGGACCATCGAGCACCTCGGACGAGATCTCCAGGCCGCGGTAGGCGGGCAGGCAGTGGAGCACGATGGCATCGGGTGCGGCCTTCGCCAGGGTTTCGGCAGTGATCGCGTACGCGCCGAACAACTGCAGTCGCGCTTCCTTCTCACTTTCCTGGCCCATCGAGACCCACGTGTCGGTGATGACGACGTCAGCCCCAACGATTGCCGCATCAGGATCAGCCGTGACCGTGATCGATCCACCGGTCGTGGTGGCGATCGCCTCGGCGTCCGCGACGATGGCTGGCGCTGGCTGGTATCCATCGGGAGCACCGATGCGTACGTGCATGCCCGCCAGCGCACCGCCGAGGAGGTACGAGTGGCCCATGTTGTTGGCGCCGTCACCGAGGTAGGCGACGGTGAGACCGGCGAGGGTGCCCTTGTGCTCGATCACGGTCTGCCAATCCGCGAGGATCTGGCATGGGTGGAAGTCGTCGCTGAGAGCGTTGATGACGGGTACGCCCGCGTTCGCGGCCATCTCCTCAAGGCCGGACTGGGCGTAGGTCCGCCACACGATCGCGCTGGTCATACGGCCCAGAACCTTCGCGGTGTCCGCAGTCGACTCGCCGCGACCGCTCTGGGTCGTGGCAGCGTCGAGGACGAGCGGGCTGCCTCCGAGGTCGGCAATTCCGACACCAAACGACACTCGCGTACGCGTGGAGGCCTTGTCGAAGATGACCGCCACGGTCTGCGGTCCCTCCAACGGCTTGCGCGCATATGGGTTGGCTTTGACCTCAGCCGCGAGGGCAAGTACCTCTGCCTGCTCAGCGGGAGTCAGATCGTCGTCGCGCAGGAAATGCCTCATGCTGACACCTCGTCCAGGACAGCTCGAATGGTCGCGACTGCGTGGGAAGCCTCGTCCTCGGTCAGGATCAGCGGCGGCGCGAGCCTGAGCCGATCAGGGGTCGGCGCATTGATGATGAGTCCGGCAGAGAGAGCCACCTTGAAGACATCAGCCGCGATCGGCTGCGCAAGCCCGATGCCCACCAGCAGGCCACGTCCACTCGTGCTCGTGACGAGTGGGTGGTCTGCAAGACCGCGACGCAGTTGATCACCAATGGTTGTGACGTGGTCGAGCAGCTTGTCGGACTCGATCGTCGAGATGACGGCCAGAGCCGCCGCAGTGGCTACAGGATTGCCACCGAACGTCGAGCCGTGATTGCCGGGCTTCAGCAACGTCGCTGCGTCACCGAGCGCGACGCATGCGCCTATCGGGATGCCGCCGCCCAGACCCTTGGCGAGAGTCACCAAGTCCGGGACGACTCCAGACTCCTCGAAGGCGAACCATGCGCCGGTACGGCCAATGCCGGTCTGGACCTCGTCGAGCCACAGCAGTGCGCCGTGCTTGGTCGTGATTTCCCTAGCCGCCTGGAGGTAGCCCTCCGTGGGGTCGATCACGCCGGCCTCACCCTGGATCGGCTCGAGGAGCACGGCCGCCACGGATTCGTCGACTGCAGACTCAAGGGCAGCCGTGTCGCCGTACGGAACCCAGGTCACGTCGCCTGGCAACGGCTCGAACGGCGCGCGGTAGGCCTCTTTGGAGGTCAGCGCGAGTGCGCCCATGGTCCGGCCGTGGAATGAGCCCTCTGCGACGACGATCTTGGTACGGCCGGTGCGTCGGGTGGCCTTGAAGGCAGCCTCGTTCGCCTCAGCTCCTGAGTTGGTGAAGAACACGCGCCCCTCATGGCCGAGCAGCGCGAGGATCTTCTCGGCCAGGGCGATCTGCGGCTCAGAAGCGAAGATGTTTGAGACGTGGCCGAGAGTCGTGAGCTGCGTGGTGACCGCCTCGACGATTGCCGGGTGGGCGTGGCCGAGGGCGTTCACTGCGATACCACCGAGCAGGTCGAGGTATTCGTTGCCGTCGGCGTCCCAGACGCGCGAGCCTTCGCCACGGACCAGGACGGTCTGCGGCGGACCGAAGGTGTTCATGACGGCACCTTCGTAGCGCTGGGTCCACTCGATGACAGTCATTTCTTGTCCTTCGTGACGCTTGTCGAGTAGAGCGCGGTACGGATACGCGTCGGTGCGCCGGGCACGACCTGCGTGCCGACACCCTCGTCGGTGAAGATCTCGAGCAGCACCGCGTGGGGCTCGCGACCGTCGATCACCGTGGCGCGATTGACGCCTTCTTCGACAGCCTTGAGGCAAGCCGTCATCTTGGGGATCATGCCGGTCGAGAGCGTCGGGATGATCTCGGCGAGCGACTCGGGGCTGATCTCGCCGATGACGTCTGTGCTGTTGGGCCAGTCGGCATACGGGCCCTCGACGTCAGTGAGGACGAGCAGCTTCTCTGCGCCGAGAGCGACGGCCAGTGCAGCTGCCGCGGTGTCGGCGTTGACGTTGTAGACCTGACCGTCGACGTCAGGAGCGACCGTCGAGACAACCGGGATACGGCCGGCATCGATGAGGTCGAGAACGGCTTCCGGGCGCACGCCGACGACTTCGCCTACGAGACCGATGTCGGTCTCGACACCGTCGATCATGGGCTTCGTCTTCTTGGCGGTGAACAGACCGCCGTCCTCACCGGACAGTCCCACCGCGAGGTCGCCGTGCTGGTTGAGAAGCCCGACGAGCTCCCGGCCGACCTGACCGGTCAGCACCATGCGTACGACTTCCATGGTCTGGGGAGTCGTGACGCGCAAGCCACCCCGGAACTCCGACTCGATGCCGAGCTTGTCGAGCATCGCGCTGATCTGGGGCCCACCGCCGTGCACCACGACGGGCTTGAAACCCGCGAGGCGCAAGAACACGATGTCCTCGGCGAAGGCCAGCTTGAGCGACTCGTCGGTCATGGCGTTGCCGCCGTACTTCACCACGATGACCTTGCCGTGATACTTCTTAAGCCACGGCAGGGCCTGGGCCAGTGTGGCGGCTTTGGCCGTAGCCTTCTTCCAGTCCTCTGGATGCCACTGATCCGGTGTTTCGATTTCGCTCATGATGAGTACGCCGAGTTCTCGTGGACGTACGCCTGCGTGAGGTCGTTGGTCCAGATGGTGCCCGTTGCCGAGCCGGACTTGAGATCGATCGTCACGCTGACGGCGCGCTGAGAGAGGTCGATCGAATCGGGTGACTCCCCCGGCCCGCTGTTGCGGCAGACCCACACGCCGTTGAGCGCCACGTCCAGGTTCGCGGGATCGAACGCGGCTTGCGTCGTACCCACTGAAGCGAGGATGCGTCCCCAGTTGGGGTCCTTGCCGAAGATCGCGCACTTGAACAGGTTGCTGCGCGCGACCGACCTGCCGACTTCGAGTGCGTCGTCGACAGACGCCGCATTGACGACCTCGATCGCGATCTCGTGATCAGCGCCCTCGGCATCGGCGAGGAGCTGCATTGCGAGGTCGCGGCACACCGCCGTGACGGCCTCCGTGAAGGCTGCGGCATCCGGCTTGACGACTGAGGCTCCGCTCGCCATCAGCAGCACCGTGTCATTCGTCGACTGGCAGCCATCGGAGTCGAGACGATCGAACGTCTGAGCCGTGGCGCTGCGAAGAGTCGTATTGGCCGTCTCCGCGTCAACATCGGCGTCGGTCGTGATGACGACGAGCATCGTGGCGAGAGCGGGAGCCAGCATGCCGGCACCCTTTGCCATTCCGCCGACGGTCCAGCCGTCGCCGTGCGCGACGGACTCCTTTGCGACGGTGTCGGTCGTCATGATCGCGGTGGCCGCAGCGGCACCGCCGTCAATCGACCTGGACCCCAACGCTGCATGGACGCCGGAAAGCAGCGCATCGCGATCGTTGAGCAGCCCGATGAGACCGGTCGAGCACACCTGCACGTCGATCGCACCGATACCGAGCGCGGTTGCCACTGTTTCGGCGGTGTGATGTGTCGTCGCAAACCCTTCGGGACCGGTGTAGCAGTTGGCGCCGCCGGAGTTGATGACGACGGCGACGGCCGAGCCGGACTTGATGGCTTCTTCGCTCCAGAGCACGGGGTTGGCCTTGCAGCGGTTACTCGTGAACACGGCGGCCGCAGCGTCCGACGGTCCGTCGTTGACGACGAGCGCCACGTCGGGTCCGCCATTGGTCTTGAGTCCGGCGGCAACGCCCGACGCACTGAATCCCTTGGCAGCTGTCACGCTCATGCCGGGGCCCCCGCGAAAGCGCGAGCGGAACGCGAGGTCGGCAGGAACGCGCAGCCGGTCGAGCGAGTGGTTTCGTGGGGAAGGCTCACGGCGCTACTCCGATGGTCGAGAGGCCGGTGGTCTCTTCAAGGCCGAGGGCGAGGTTCATGGACTGGATCGCGCCGCCGGCGGTGCCATTGACCAAGTTGTCGATCGCGGAGACGGCGACGAGCCGGTTGGCACGGGCGTCGATGGCGACCTGGATCTGAGCCGTGTTGGCACCAAGAGTTGCCGACGTGGTCGGCCACTGGCCTTCAAGAAGCAGATGGATGAAGGCCTCGTCGCCATACACAGCGTCGTACGCCGCCCTGACGGCATCGATGTCGACACCCGGCACAAGCCGAGCGGTCGTCGTCGCCAGAATCCCGCGGGCCATCGGCACAAGAGTCGGCGTGAACGAGATGGTGACTTCCTCGGCTCCTGCGAGCCGGAGGTTCTGCATGATCTCGGGGACGTGACGATGAACTCCACCGACGCCGTACGGAGTCGCCGAGCCGAGGCCCTCGGATGCGAGGAGGTGCGTCTTGGGAGCCTTGCCCGCACCGGAGAAGCCGTTGGCGAGAACTGCGACGAGGTCCGTGGACTCCACCAGCCCTGCCGCGATTGCGGGCTGGATGCCGAGCGTGATCGCGGTGACGTTGCAGCCCGGTACGGCGATGCGGTTCACGCCCTTGAGGTTGTCCCGCTGACGACCATCGCCGACGATCAGCTCAGGCAGGCCGTACGGCCAGGTCCCGGCGTGCTCACCGCCGTAGAACTCGGTCCATTCCTCCGCTGACTGCAGGCGGAAATCTGCGCCACAGTCGATCACGAGTACGTCGTCGCCCAGCTCAGCCGCGACTGCGCCGGACTGGCCGTGAGGCAGGCCGAGGAACACGACGTCGTGGCCGGCCAGCGTCTCGGCCGTCGTCGGCTCAAGAATGCGATCGGCCAACGGCACAAGGTGCGGGTGGTGCTGCCCGAGAGGCGTACCGGCGCTCGAGGCCGCTGTCAGTGCACCGATCTCGACACCGGGATGCGCCAGCAGCAGGCGCAGCACCTCGCCTCCGGCGTACCCGCTTGCGCCGGCTACGGCTGCGGTGATCGTGGTCATCTCTCCACCTTTGCAGAAATGTCTTCAGGGATGTGCAGTGATCAGTCGGTGCCGAACTCCATGGCGGCCGCATCGAGCGCGTGTTCGTCCATGTCGTCGGCATCGTCGTCGACCTGGACCGGGTTGGCCTCGATCCGCGTGGCTCCACCAGCAGGCAACTCGCCGAACAGCGTGCCGTTCTCGACCAGGACCTGGCCCTGATCGAGCGGCTGCTGTGCGTAGAGCTCCAGCATGGCGCGCGAGTCGGCGATGTCGAGGTTGCGCATCGTCAGCTGACCGATGCGGTCTGTCGGGCCGAAGACCGTGTTCTCCGTACGCTCCATCGAGAGCTTTTCGGGGTGGTAGGAGAAGTTGGGGCCCTGGGTGTCGAGAATCGAGTAGTCCTCACCACGGCGCAGCCTGATCGTCACGTCGCCGCTGACGACCGAGGCGATCCACCGCTGCACGGACTCGCGCAGCATCATGGCCTGCGGGTCGAGCCACCGCCCCTCGTACATGAGTCGACCGAGTCGGCGACCGTGTTGATGGAAGTTGGCGATCGTGTCCTCGTTGTGGATCGCGTTCACGAGCCGCTCGTAGGCGATGTGCAGCAGCGCCATGCCGGGAGCCTCGTAGATGCCCCGGCTCTTGGCCTCGATGATCCGGTTTTCTATCTGATCCGACATGCCGAGCCCGTGGCGGCCACCGATCGTGTTGGCCTCGTGCACGAGCGCGACGGGGTCACCCCCGAACGCGTCGCCATTGATGGCGACGGGACGGCCAGCTTCGAACGTGATCGTGACATCCTCGGTGGCGATCTCAACCGCGGGATCCCAGAACTTGACGCCCATGATCGGCTCAACTGACTCAAGCGACGTCTCAAGGTGCTCCAACGTCTTCGCCTCATGGGTCGCGCCCCAGATGTTGGCGTCGGTCGAGTAGGCCTTCTCCTGGCTGTCCCTGTACGGGAGGTTGCGCTCGGTGAGCCATTGGCTCATCTCGTGGCGGCCGCCCAGCTCGGCAACGAACTCGGCGTCGAGCCAGGGCTTGTAGATCAGCAGCTCGGGGTTCGCGAGAAGGCCGTACCGATAGAACCGCTCGATGTCATTGCCCTTGAAGGTCGAGCCATCGCCCCAAATGTTGACGTTGTCCTCGTGCATCGCCCGGACCAGAAGGGTGCCGGTGACGGCACGGCCGAGCGGAGTCGTGTTGAAGTACGTCCTGCCGGCAGAGCGGATGTGGAACGCGCCGCAGGCGAGCGCCGCCAAGCCCTCGTCGACGAGGGGCCGCTTGCAGTCGATCGATCGCGCGAGCTCGGCGCCGTACTCCATGGCACGCCCCGGGATGCCAGAGATGTCCGGCTCGTCATACTGGCCGATGTCGGCCGTGTAGGTGCACGGGACAGCGCCCTTGTCGCGCATCCACGCAACGGCAACGGACGTGTCGAGGCCGCCTGAAAAGGCGATGCCGACGCGTTCGCCGACGGGAAGATGAGTGAGAACCTTGGACATGTCTCACATTCTTGCACACTCCTGCAATTTCTTGCATATCAGGTGTCGCCTGAATACTTCCCGCGGACGCCCTGATCGCCCCTAGGATGCGTGACATGAAGCGGACTGCGCTGCGCATTCTTGCGTTGCTCCTGACCGCGGGGGTGCTGGTGATCCCCGTGCTCGCAGGCATGATCCCCAGCACCACTCCCACATCGCCTGATCCCGTGACGATCACGCACTACAAGGCTGACTACGTCGTGGGTGCCGACGGAACACTGGCCGCCAAAGAGGTCATCCAGGCAGACTTCCCGTCCGGTCGCCACGGCATCTTCAGGTTCTGGGACCTTGCTGATCCGACCGACTCGACCGTCAGGCTGATCCCCAAGGACATCAAGGTCTCGCTCGATGGTCAGGCGGTGCCCAACGAGCTGCAGTGGCAGAACGGTCGCCGCTACCGCGTCGCCAAGATCGGCGACCCCGACAGCTACGTGTCACCCGGCACCCACGAGTACACGATCACGTACACGATCAAGGGTGCTCTCTCGCCGACATCGGCCAACCCCGGAGAGTTCGCCTCCTCGAGCTGGACCAACAAGCAGAAGGCCCAGTCGGTGTTCAATTGGAATGTCGTCGCACCCGG
Source organism: Propionibacteriales bacterium (assembly GCA_038256885.1). Taxonomy (GTDB): domain Bacteria; phylum Actinomycetota; class Actinomycetes; order Propionibacteriales; family Nocardioidaceae; genus Aeromicrobium. Next base: position 5,462 of record JBBSJW010000059.1, on the reverse strand, counting down.
CTGGCAGATGGACATCCAGAAGTCGACAATCCACGTCACACTGCCCAAGCCATCCGGGAAGGTTCAGTGCACATCCAGCTTCGACGGCACGGGACCGTGCACGATCGAGGGTGCCGGCACGGACCGCGTGACCATCAGCACGGGACCGCTCGCACCGCGGACACCCGTGACCGTTCGCATCGGCCTTCCGGCTGCCACCCCGGACCGCGTCACAGTGCCGTGGCCCATCGCATACGACCGAGTGCTCGGCCGAAGCGTCCCCATCGTCGCAACACTGCTGGGTCTCTCGCTGGCCGCGATGGCCATCGGGTACGGACTCGATCGCAGGTCGCGCGAGCCCGAGCCCGGCTACCCCGTGATGTATGAACCGCCGAACGGGCTCGGCCCCGTCCAGACCGCGTACATCACCGACGAGGCCGTTCCGTCGCGCGCTCTCGTCGCGACCTTGCTCTACCAAGCCGAGCAGGGACTGACCAAGCTCACCGAGAACGGCAGCAAGTCGTGGACCATCACCGGCATCGGCGACGAGAAGGCATGGGCCGCAACTGATGACGTGACGCGATTCGTGGGTGCGGGACTCGGTGTCACCAGCCCCGGAGGCACGTTCAAGTCATCCCCGTCCTCGGTCTCGTCAGGCCAAACCCTGCAAACCGTGAAGGGCGGAATCGATGGCGCCACCGCAGCGTGGGCGGCTGGCATCGGAGCCTCCAAGACCTCCACCTCAGAATGGCTGGCCCGTGTCGCGGTGGTTGTCTCTGCCATCGCGACTGCCGTGATGGTCATCTTCATCCAGCCTCCGGTCACCCTGTACGTCCTTCCGCTCGCAGCGTTCGTGATCGGTGGCATCGGACTACTTTCCCGGGGCGTCGGCCAGCGCCGTACGACGCTGGGACGCGAACTATGGTCCCGGGCCGGCGGGTTTGAGCGCATGCTGTCGACTGACTCGTCCAAGACGAGGTTCGACTTCAGCGGCAAGACGGATCTTTACACCTCGTTCATCCCGTTCGCCGTCGCCTTTGACTGCGCAGATCGCTGGGCCAAGAAGTACGAAGTCGCGACGGGCTCGGCAGCGCCGACTCCCGTCTGGTACACCTCCACCGACTCCGGCTCCGGTGGCCTTGGCTTCTTCGGCAACCACGATGCCTACTCCGGATTTGAGTCCTCGTTGTCCTCGTCCATCAGCGCTTACGCAGCCACCCAGTCCTCCAGCAGCAGCAGCAGCAGCGGAGGCGGAGGAGGAGGAGGCGGCGGCGGTGGCGGAGGTGGTGGCGGCGGCGGCTCTTGGTAACCCCAACTTTCCGAACCACACTGAAGGAGAACCATGTCTACCCTCTGGATCATCGTGGCGATCGTCGCCGCTCTCGCGTTGTTCACCGTCTACGCGTTCAACAAGCTGCGCCGCACCGACATCAGCGCGCAGGAGGCACTCGGCGGAATCGACGTCCAGCTGACCCGTCGTGCGGACCTGATTCCCAACCTCGTCAACACCGTCAAGGGATATGCCCAGCACGAGAAGGGCGTCTTCGAAGCCGTGACGGAAGCTCGCGCGGGCGTGGCCAAGGCCGCCAAGGACGGATCCCCCGCCGACAAGGCGGCCGCTGACGCCAAGCTCAGCAAGGCCATCATCGACGTGCTTGCTGTCGCCGAGGCATACCCGGAGCTCCAGGCGTCTGCCAACTTCCAGTCACTGCAGACTGAGCTTGCCGAGACCGAGAACAAGCTCTCGTTCGCGCGCCAGTTCTACAACGATGCGGTCGCCAAGCTGAACGGTCTGGTCAAGACGATCCCGTGGCTGTTCTTCACCGGCATCGCGGGTGTCTCGGCTCGTGAGTTCTACGACGCGCCTGAAGGACAGGCCGCTCCCCCGACGGTTGCGTTCTAGGACACGCCCTAGGTTCGGAGGGTTGCGCCCGCGACTGCTGCGGCTTGAATCGCAGCGTCGCGGGCGGACTTGATCTCGTCGTCGGTCAACGTACGATCCGGGGCACGCAGGCGCAGAGCGAACGCCAGCGACTTCTTGCCCACCGGCAGCTGGTCGCCCTGGTAGACGTCGAACAGGCGTACAGATTCGATCAGCTCGCTCGCTCCCTCGAGTGCGTGCTGAATCGTGGCCGCAGGTACGTCGACATCGACGGTGAGTGCGAGGTCTTCCTTCGCCACCGGGAAAGTCGAGAAGTCGGGGCGCGGACCCACGCGCGGCGCGACGGCGATGAGCGCATCCAGGTCGATCTCGGCACCAACCACGCGCGGAGGGAGTCCGTACGCCTTGAGAACCCGCGGGTGAATCTCGCCGGCGTGACCGATGACTGCGCCGTCGACGATGAATGAGGCGCACCGTCCTGGGTGCCACGGCATCTGCTGTGCCTGCTCGACCGCCAGGTCCACGTGCAGGGTGTCAGCGATGTGCTGGACGATCGCGACAGCGTCGCTCCATGTTGCTGCTCGACCGGTGCCAGTCCAACCGCCTCGCTCGCGCGCGCCTGACATCAAGAGCGCGACGTGCTGAGGCTGATCCGGCAGTGCGTCGTAGAGCGCAGAAAGCTGCTCATCAGACGGGCGGGCGTCGACGCCGTAGATGGGCGCCTTGCCGTCGCCGCGCGGGATGAACACCCGGCCGGTCTCGACGATACTGACGTCGGTGTGGCCTCGGCCGATGTTGAGCACGAGCGCCTTGAACAGACCCGTGAGAAGCGTTGTCGTCATACCGGGCCCTTCGGCCGACAACGGGTTGGCTAGCAGCACCTGGGTGCGTCGCGCGTCGTCAGCCGCGAGTCCGAGCTTGTCCCAGTCAGCCGATCCGGCGAACGGGAACGTCTTGACCTCGATCAATCCTTCACCTGCAAGGACCATGCCGACACGTCGACGGATGACCTGCGAGGTGGTGAGTCCGCGACCGGCGGGAGCTTCAGGCAGCACCGAGGGCACCTTGTCGTACCCGACAACGCGCAGGACCTCCTCGACGAGGTCGTAGGGGTCGTTGATGTCGAAGCGCCAGCTCGGGGGCGTCGCCGTGACGGTGTCGTGGTCGAGCACGACACCGATCGCATTGCCTTCGAGAGCAGACACGACCGTTGCGGCGTCGATGTCGACACCAGACACACGCACAGGCAGCTCGACGCTCATCGTCACAGCAGTGCGCTTGGGTGCTTCACCGACGACCGTCAGACCTCTGTCGATCGTTCCGCCGCCGTGCTCAACGAGCAGCTCGGCGACGCGTTGGGTCGCCCGAGCCGGCAGCTCCGGGTCGACGCCGCGCTCATAGCGCTTGGAAGCTTCGGACGGGAGCTTGTGTCGGCGAACCGTACGAGCCGTGGTCACCTGGTTCCAGTGCGCCGCCTCGACGAGAACTCCGGTCGATGACTCGGAGAGCTCCGTGTCCTCGCCACCCATCACACCGGCCAGCCCGATGGCGCCGCGATCGTCGCAGACCACGGTGTCCTCGACCGACAGGGTGCGCGCAACTCCGTCAAGCGTGGTGAGCTGCTCGCCCTTCTGGGCGGTGCGTACGACGATGTCGCCCTGGAGCTTGGCGAGATCGTAGCCATGGATCGGGTGGCCGAGCTCGATCATCACGTAGTTGGTGATGTCGACGGCGAGCGAGATCGACCGCATACCGGCCTGCTCGATGCGCTGCGCCATCCACCGCGGCGTCGGGCGGGTGGGGTCGAACCCGTTGACGATGCGTGCGGCAAAGACCGGGCAGCGTTCGGAGTCCTCGACCTTGACCGGATAGCCCTCACCCTCGAACGGGACGGCAATGTCTGCTGGATCGTTGAAGTCGAGATCGTAGGCGAGCGCCGTGTCGCGAGCGACTCCGCGCATCGACAGTGCGTAGGCGCGGTCAGGGTTGACCTCGAGGTCGAGCACTTCTGCGCCGAGACCGAGCAGCTCAATCGCATCGTCGCCGACCTCAGCAGTGCCCGGCTCGACGACGATGATGCCGCTGGCGTCACCCGCGAGGCCGAGCTCGGCGCTGGAGCAGATCATGCCGTCGGAGACGTGACCGTATGTCTTGCGTGCTGCGATGGCGAAGCCACCAGGCAGAACGGCGCCAGGCAGCGACACGATGACGAGATCGCCTTCGACGAAGTTGTGCGCTCCACAGACGATTCCCCGACCACCATCAGCATCGTTGTGGTCAGTCCCGACGTCGACGCGGCACCAGTTGATCGTCTTGCCGTTCTTCTGCTCTTCCTTCTCGAGCGTGAGAACGCGACCCACCACGAGCGGACCGACCACCGAGTCGCCGATGATCTCTTCGAGTTTGAGGTCGAATGCCGTGAGACGGGCAGCCAGGTGCTCAGTCGTGACATCAGCGGGTACGGCCACGATCTCTCGCAGCCACGAAACTGGAATTCTCACAGCTCGACTCCGAACGGCTCGGTGAAGCGGATGTCGCCGTCGAACACATCGCGCAGGTCAGCGATGTCGTAGCGAGAGGTGATCGTGCGGTCGAGGCCGATACCGAAGGCGAAGCCCGAGTAGCGCTCAGGATCGACACCGCAGGCGATCAGGACCCGCGGGTTGACGACTCCACAGCCGCCCCATTCGACCCAGCCTTCGCCCTTGCACGTACGACAGGCCGCAACAGCGTCCGGCTCGTTGTGGCAGACATAGCAGAGCAGGTCCATCTCGGCGCTCGGCTCGGTGAACGGGAAGTACGAGGGGCGGAAGCGCGTCGTCATTCCGTCGCCGTAGATCGCCTGCGCGAGATGATCGAGAGTGCCTTTGAGGTGCGCCATCGACAGTCCCTCGTCGATTGCCAGGCCCTCGAGCTGGTGGAAGACCGGCGAGTGGGTGGCATCGAGCTCATCCGTACGGAAGACGCGACCGGGGCAGACGATGTAGATGGGTGGTTCGCGGGTCAGCATCGTGCGCGCCTGCACAGGCGACGTATGCGTACGAAGCACCATCGCTGCGGACTCCGGGCTCACCCAGAACGTGTCCTGCATCGTGCGGGCCGGATGGTCGGGCCCAAGGTTGAGCGCGTCGAAGTTGAGCCACTCGGCCTCGACCTCTGGTCCTTCGCCGACTTCCCAACCCATCGCGACGAAGATGTCGGCCACGTGTTCCTGGATCGTGGTGATGGGGTGCCTCGCGCCGACCGGTCGAACATCCACCGGGAGCGTGACATCGACCGCCTCGGTCACGAGGGCGACTTCCTCGGCCGCGGTCTCGAGCTCGGTCGTCTTGGCCGCAAGCGCCTGGTTGATCGCACCGCGTGCTTCGCCGACGCGCTGACCGGCTTCCTTGCGTGCCTGTGGCTGCAATGCACCGATCTCACGGTTCGCGAGAGCCAGCGGCGATCGGTCACCTGCGTGGTCGATGCGAACCTGCTTGATCGACTCGATGGAGTCGGCGTCCGCAATCGCCGCCAACGCCTCGTCGCGCATGCGCGTGACCTCGTCGGCCCGCAACGGGGTGACTTCGACGGGGTCGTACTCGGAGTTGGGCGCGGACAT
>JBBSJW010000058.1:0-19240 GCA_038256885.1 Propionibacteriales bacterium | reverse complement strand
GGCATGTCGGCGGTTGAGCGGCAGTCTGACCAGCCCAACTTTGAGCGCACTTCTCGATGCAATCGCTTCACGTCCGATTGAGCCGGTTGACTTTCAGACTCTTATGCGGGCTATCGACCTAGCCGAGTTGCTGGAGCCGGCACAGCGGCGTGCAGGGGTCGAGGTCGGGCGAAGTGCCCAGCATGCTCCGTTCGCATACCGTCACGAGGCGGTGCGTATTCCTGCTCGCGATCCGGGCTCGGGACGCTGGCCCCTGTCGTATCGGCTCGGACTTCGCGGCGAAGATGGCAACGACAAGCTCTCCGGCGGCGACGGCTCCGACGAGCTGTACGGCGGCGACGGCAACGACACCCTCAACGGCGGCGAGGGCATAGACCAGGTCGAGGGTCAGTTCGGCGATGACACGCTCGATTCGCATGAGGTCACCCCGGTCCGCGACAACCTCGTCGGTGGTCAGGGCAAGGACAAGTTCGCGGTCAAGGACACCATCGAGCACAACGCGGTCAACCGCGATGACGTGCAGAAGGACAACTTCGACTACGCAGTCACCAACAAGAACGCTGCGGACACGTTCCACTGATCAGCGCCAAACCGTTCGGCCGCACACCATTCACGGTGTGCGGCCGGAATGCGTGTGTGACCGAAATGGCCATGGACCTCCGCGGGACAACCGTGCTTTGGTGAGACATGGCGCGCACAGTGGAAGCCGACTACCTGGTCGTGGGAGCCGGGGCAGCTGGCATGGCATTCACCGATGCACTGATCGATCATGCGGACGTACGCGTGGCCATGGTCGACCGCCGGGAGGCCGCCGGAGGGCACTGGCGCGACGCCGATCCGTTCGTCCGGCTGCACCAGGCCTCCGCGTTCTACGGTGTGGCGTCGACGTTGCTTGGCGGCGGACGGCTGCAGGAGAGCGGTCCCGAGGCGGGCCTGCACGAGCGGGCGTCGGTCTCGGAGATCTGCGCCTACTACGACCACGTCCTGGCGGATCGGATGCTCAGCGAAGGCAAGGTCGAGTTCTTCCCAGGGTGTGATTACGTCGGGGACCGCACCTTCATCTCGCGGATCTCGGGGGAGCGGTACGAGGTCCCACAGCACTGTCGGATCGTCGACGCGCACTTCCTGGCCCCCGACATCCCGGTGAACACACCGCCACCGTTCGACGTCGCTGACGGTGTCCGGGTGATTCCGATCAATGAGCTGAGCGCGATGACGGACGTTCCGAGTCAGTACGTCGTGGTGGGATCCGGCAAGTCGGCGACCGACGCCATCGTGTGGCTCCTCACCAACGGCGTGCAGGCAGACAACATCTGCTGGGTCAGACCGCGCGACCCGTGGATGCTCAATCGCGCAGTCGTACAGCCCAACCCCGCAGTCTTCCTCGGCATGGTGGCCGACACCATGCAGGCGGCCGAGGGAGCAGCATCGTTGGAGGACCTCTTCCTGCGCCTTGAGGATGCTGGAATCATGCTCCGCATCGACCGGTCGGTTGTGCCAACGATGGCCAAGACGCCCACTCTCGCGGCGTGGGAGCTCGACCATCTGCGCACAGTTGAGCATGTCGTCCGGTTGGGGCACATACGCGGGATAGAGCCTGGGAAGATCACGCTCGAACATGGATCGGTCTCGGTCGCGAAGGATGCCGTCGTCGTGCATTGTGCGGCGTCGGGCCTCAAATACCCGCCGAACGTTCCGATCTGGGGGCCATCGGCGATCACAGTTCAGCCGATCCGCGCTGGGTTCCCGTGCTTCGGCGCAGCACTTGCCGGCTACGTCGAGGCAACCCGCGAGGACGATGCGGAGAAGAACAGGCTCTGCCCGCCGACGCCGCTGCCCGACACCCTTGAGAGCTGGGGGAGGATGACTGTCCTTGGAGCCCGAGCCGCAAAGTCGTTCGGTTCTCAGCCGGACATCAAGGCTTGGGCAGATGGTGTGCCGCTCAACCCTGCACGGATAGCGCCGGACCACCCAGGTTCGGCTGATCTGGACGATGCGGTCGGCCGACTGCAGACCCATGCGGACGCCGGTATGGCAAAGCTCGCCGCATGGTCACTCTGACATGAGCACCGAGGTCGCCCGCGGGTCCTTTGCCCCTGTTGCCCTCCGGCGGCTGAGCGGGATGATCGAAGGGTGATCAAGTATGTGTATGACTTCAGCGAAGGCGGGATGGACCAGAAGGATCTCTTGGGAGGCAAGGGGGCGAACCTTGCGGAGATGACCGGCTTGGGTATGCCGGTGCCGCCGGGGTTCATCATCAGCACCGACGCCTGCCGTGCATTCCTGGCCGAGGGCAAGGAGCCGGCAGGGCTGGCCGACGAGGTCGGTGAGCACCTCGAAACGCTGGAGAAGGCGCGCGGCAAGCAGCTCGGAGATCCGAAGGGCCCGCTGCTGGTGTCTGTGCGATCCGGTGCGAAGTTCTCCATGCCCGGGATGATGGAGACGGTCCTCAACGTCGGCCTGAACGACGAGTCAGTCCAGGGCCTGGCCAAGGTTGCAGGCGGCGACGAGCGGTTCGCATACGACTCCTATCGCCGGTTGCTGCAGATGTTCGGAAGCACAGTGCTGGGCATCGAGTCGAGCGTGTTCGCCGCAGCGCTGGACGCCCTCAAGACCGAGCGAGGCAGCGAGAATGACCTCGACCTGACCGCAGAAGACCTAGAGGGACTCGTCGACACGTACAAGGGGCTGATCCGCGAGCACGCCAACCGCGACTTCCCGCAAGACCCCCGCGAACAGCTCGACATGGCAGTGCTGGCCGTCTTCGAGTCGTGGAACACCGACCGCGCCAGGCTCTATCGCCGCCAGGAGCAGATCCCCGACGACCTCGGCACCGCCGTCAACATCTGCACGATGGTCTACGGCAACGGGGGAGACGACTCCGGCACAGGCGTCGCGTTCACCCGCGACCCGGCGACCGGCGCGCAGGGCGTCTATGGCGACTACCTCGTCAACGCCCAGGGTGAGGACGTCGTCGCCGGCATCCGCAACACCGTCCCGCTCGCCGACCTCGAGCAGATCGACAAGGCCGCGTACGACGAGCTCATCGCGATCATGGATCGCCTCGAAGCGCACTACAAGGACCTGTGCGACATCGAGTTCACCGTCGAGCACGGCAAGCTCTGGATGCTGCAGACCCGCGTCGGCAAACGTACGGCCGAAGCCGCGTTCCGCATCGCCCACTCCTTTGCCGAGGAGGGCATCATCGACCTCGACGAAGCCGTCAACAGGGTCACCGGCGCGCAGCTGGCGCAGCTGATGTTCCCCCGCTTCGACGACAAGGCCGATCGCCACCTCATCGGCAAGGGCATGAACGCGTCACCGGGCGCGGCGGTCGGCAAGGCCGTTTTCGACTCACCGACCGCGGTGGAGTGGGCCGCGAAGGGTGAGGACGTCATCCTCGTACGCCGTACGACCACCCCCGACGACCTGTCGGGCATGGTCGCGGCCAAGGGCATCCTGACGAGCCGCGGCGGCAAGACCTCGCACGCAGCCGTCGTGGCGCGCGGCATGGGGCGTACGTGCGTGTGCGGCGCTGACGAGCTCGACGTCGACCTCGAGGCGCACCAGTTCACCGCCGCCGACGGCACGGTTATCGCCGAAGGTGACCTGGTCTCGATCGACGGCACGACCGGCGAGATCTTCGCCGGCGCCGTGGAGGTCATGGATTCGCTGGTGGTGCGCTACTTCGAGGGCGACGAGACAGCGGCAGGTGACGAGCTCGTACGCGCCGTCACCGCGCTCATGGAGCACGCCGATCGCGAGCGCCGGCTTGCCGTACGCGCCAACGCCGACACCCCTGAAGATGCTGCGCGGGCCCGCAGGTTCGGCGCGCAGGGCATCGGGCTGTGTCGCACCGAGCACATGTTCCTCGGCGACCGACGCGAGCTTGTCGAGCACCTGATCCTCGCCGAGAACCCCGAGCAGCAGCACGCTGCGCTCGACGCGCTGTTGCCGCTGCAGCGCGAAGACTTCGTCGGCATCCTCGAGGCGATGGACGGGTTGCCGGTCACGATCCGGCTGATCGACCCGCCGCTGCACGAGTTCCTCCCCGACTACACCGAGCTGGCCGTACGCGTCGCCCACGAGGAGGAGCACGGCACGGACGAGCCGCGCACTCACAAGCTGCTCGACGCCGTGAAGCGCCTCCACGAGGAGAACCCCATGCTCGGGCTGCGCGGCGTACGCCTCGGCATCGTCATCCCCGGGCTCTTCAAGATGCAGGCCCGGGCAATCCTCGAGGCAACTGCAGCACGCATTCATGAGGGGGGTGATCCGCAGCCGGAGATCATGATCCCGTTGGTGGCCGCCTCGCAGGAGTTCGAGCTGATGAAGGCCGAGGTCATCTCCGTTGCGGGTGAGGTCCAGAAGGAGACCAACGCCAAGCTGGCGTTCAAGATCGGCACCATGATCGAGCTGCCTCGCGCTGTGATGGTCGCCGACAAGATCGCCGAGTCGGCGGAGTTCTTCTCCTTCGGCACCAACGACCTGACACAGATGACGTGGGGCTTCTCGCGCGATGACGTCGAGGCGTCGTTCTTCTCGACTTACCTCGACAAGGGCATCTTCGCGGTGTCGCCGTTCGAGTCGCTGGACGTCGACGGCGTCGGCGCGCTGGTGGCGCTGGCTGTTGAAAAGGGGCGGAAAGCACGCCCCGACCTGCACCTCGGCGTGTGCGGTGAGCACGGGGGAGACCCTGACTCGATCCACTTCTTCGACTCGGTCGGTCTCGACTACGTGTCCTGCTCGCCTTACCGGGTGCCGGTCGCTCGCCTTGAGGCTGGCCGGTCGGCGGGTACGGGTTCGGACTCGCGCTAGGTCTTGGCCTTCCGACCGACGATCAGGCCTGCGAGTAGTGCACCGAGAGTGCCGAGGAGCTCGTCGCTGAGCGTGTCCTCGTACGCTCCGTCGAGCTCGGTGCCGCGGCGGATGAACGTGTACCACTCGCCGAGCTCCCAGCCGACCGCGAGGATGGCGCCAAGGCCGGTGATGGTGAGGACAAGGCCCCACGCCGGACCGGACCAGAGGAGGCGCAGGAGCAGCCCGCAGCCCCACAGGAGCAACAGCCAGTTGAAGAAGTGGTTGGCGTTGTCCACCAGTCGACTGAGTCGTACAGGTTGACGGTGTTGCCACTGATGTCGACGAGGAACGGCGACATGATCAGCGCGAACGCACCCCACGGCATCTCGGCTTCCGGGCCCTTGCGCCGGCTGACGCGCCACCAGATGAAGAGGACGATCAGCATGAGGACTGGATAGGCGATCAACCGATAGCCGAATCCCTTGCCGTCGAACTGATCCAGCCCTCCGAACGCTCCGACAACGAGCTGGATGACGGTGAGGGCGAAAATGGCGATTGCCGCGATGAATCCAGCGCCCTTGGGAGTCGTCATGGCGACCGCCTTCCCATGGCGAACGCCGGGACTTCGCGTTGTGTTCAACACGAGGTTGTCCCGGCGTGCAGTGGAACGTGCCCACTTCCTCGCGGCGCAGGTGACGACCCACCAAACCACTCACGCCAGCGCGGCCTCGGCGTATGGGACGGCGACGGCGCGATCAGCGGGGACGAGGCCGATGCGGGTGCGGCGGTCGAGTAGGTCATCGACGTCCAGCGCCCCTTCGTGCTCGACGCCCCAGCGGAGCTCGGCTGGCGTCACCAGCACTGCGTCGCTGATCGGGTCGAGCAATGTCGAGTCAGCCGCGAGGAGGCCGGCTTCGACGCCGTAGCGCCGCACGAGCCGCTCCGGGATCCCGGTCGGAAGGTCACCAGTCGGTCCGGCGCCGATCAGGGGCAGGGTGGCCGTACGGCATGGCGGCGAGGAGACGCCGCGCAAGGCCAGGACCGCGTCGACGGCGTCCTCGGCCATCTTGCGATAGGTCGTGAGCTTGCCACCGACGATCGTCACGACCGAGTCGGGGGAGGTGAGCACGGCATGCTCGCGGGAGATGTCGGCGCTCTTGCCGTCGGACTCCAGCAGCGGTCGCAGCCCCGCGTATGCCCCGACGATGTCGTCGGTGCCGACGGGTTGCTCGAGCACGCCGTTGATGACGTCGAGCAGGAAGCCGATCTCGCCCTCGGTGGGTTGCGGCACGTCGGGGATCGGCCCGTCGGTCGCCTCGTCGGTCAGCCCCACATAGATCAAGCCGTCGGACTGGGGGAGGGCGAACACGAACCGGTTGCCGGCGTCCGGAACCGGAGCGGTCAGCGCCACCGACGGGTTGCCGAGCGTCTCGGCGCGCAGCACCAGGTGGGTGCCGCGCGAGGGTCGCAGCGTGATGTCGGGCACCAGCTGACCGGCCCATACGCCACTGGCATTGATCACCATGCGGGCCTTGATCGAGCTGGCCGACCCGGTCAGCTCGTCGCGTATGTCCGCACCGTCACCGTGCAAGGACGTCACGCGGCAACGGGTCAAGACGCTGGAGCCGAGCCCCGCAGCCGTCCGTGCGAGGGCCACGACCAGTCGGGCGTCGTCCTCGAGCTGGCCGTCCCACGACAGCAATGCACCGCGCAGCTTTTGCCGGCGGACGCCGCGCGCCATGCGTACGGTCTCGGTGACCGACAGCTTGCGCGGCGCCGGCAGTATGTCGCGGGACGTGCCCGCGGCCGCGCGCAGGGAGTCGCCGGCGGCAAATCCGGCCCGCGCCAGAGCGGCCGCCGCGGGCGACACCAACGGCGTCAGCGGCAGCAGCATCGGCAGTGCGTGCACGAGGTGCGGCGCGGTGGTGGTCATCAGGATGCCGCGCTCGTTGGCGCTCTGACGCGCCACATTGACCTGCCCCTTCGCGAGGTAGCGCAGCCCGCCGTGCACCAGCTTGGAGCTCCAGCGTGACGTGCCGAAGGCCAAGTCGTGCGCGTCGACCGCGACGACCGACAGCCCGCGTGAGGCAGCATCCAGCGCGACACCCGCTCCGGTCACGCCGAGGCCGACGACCAGCAGATCGAAGACCCGGCCGTCGGTCGCCTCGGCCAGCTCGGTCGAGCGGCGAGTCGCGTTGAGCGAGGTGTTCACGGGGCGAGACTTCGTTGCAGCTGCATCAGCAGCTGGGCGTCCAGGTCAGCGGGCTTGGCGTGGTCGGTCATCGTCCGCATCGAGAGCGTGAACCCCAGCGCGGTGAGCAGGATCGCGCGCGCCATCACGTCGGGGTCGCCCGACCGGACCGTGCCGGCGCCCTGACCGGCAACCAGCTGCGCGTGAATCATGTCGAGCATCGCGTCCTGCGTACGGCCTCGGCGGACGAAGACGTAGGGGATGAGGAACTCCGGATCGACGTCGACAATCTTGGCGAACAGCGCGTTGCGTCGCATCGAGCTGGTGATCTCGACGACCCGCGCGGCGATGGTTGCCGCATCGGGTGCGTCGTCGGTGCCGGCCAGCTCCTCAGCCTCAGCCATCCACTCGCGCACCATCAGGTCGCCTAGCAACGCCGGCATGTCCGGCCACTTGCGATAGATCGTCATGCGGGCCACACCGGCGCGGCGGGCGATGTCGGTCATGGTCGTACGTCTGACGCCGACATCGAGGATGCATTCGAGGGCGGCGTCGAGAAAGAGATTCTCCGTCTGACCCATGTTGCGAATGGACGACATGTGTCACACTGTAACACGTGACGACTCCGATGCACTGGGCCCGCTGGGGCGATCCGGCCCACGCCCAACCCCTGTCCGACGACGTCAAGGCCTTGGTGGTGGGCGCGCTGGGAGTGAGCGGCGAGCCCGACCTGGCCGTCGACATGGCCGACGTACGCCTCTCCGATCGGGAGCTTCCGGCTGAGTTTGCCGCCGCGGTCGCCGAGCTCATCGGCGCGGAAAACGTACGGACCGATCACGAGACCCGGGTCCGGCACACTCGCGGCAAGTCGACGCTGGACCTGCTGCGCATACGGGCCGGCGACGGGTCCGAGGCGCCCGACGCGGTGGTGCTGCCCGGAAGCCACGACGAGGTACAGGGTCTGATCGGCCTGTGCGTCGAGCACCGGGTTGCCGTGGTGCCGTTCGGCGGCGGGACCTCGGTGGTCGGTGGGTTGGCCACCGATGGTGAGGGATTCAGCGGGGTCATCGCATTGGATGTCAGCCGGCTGGACCGGCTGGTCGAGCTCGACACCGAATCGCAGATCGCCCACCTCGAACCCGGCCTACTCGGCCCCGCGGCCGAAGCGCTCCTGGCCGAACAGGGCTACACGATCGGCCACTTCCCGCAGTCGTTCGAATACGCCAGCATCGGCGGATTCGCCGCCGCCCGCTCCAGCGGACAGGCCTCGGCGGGCTACGGGCGCTTCGACGCCAACGTCGTCGCGGTGACGGTGGCGACCCCGATCGGCACGCTGCAGCTGGGCAGCTCGCCGGCCAACGCGGCCGGCCCGGACCTGCGACAGATGGTGCTCGGATCAGAGGGAGCGTTCGGCGTCATCACCCAGGTGGCCGTGCGCGTACGCCCGGTGCCCGCGGTCAAGACGTACGAGGCGTGGCGGTTCGGTTCGTTCACAGAGGGTGCCACCGCGATGCGTACGCTCGTCCAGGACGGGCCGGTGCCGACCGTGTTGCGACTGTCCGACGAGTCCGAGACCTTCGTCAACCTGGCCCAGCCGGACGCGGTGGGTGCCGCCGAGCCGGCCGCGGGTTGCCTGATGATCACTGGATATGAAGGCACCGCCGAACGTACGCAGACCACCCGCGCCGAAGTGACGGACATACTGACCGGCCTCGGGGGCGAGGTCGTGGGGGAGTCCCAAGGCCAGGCGTGGGCGGCCGGACGGTTCCACGGGCCCTACCTGCGCGACTCGCTGCTGGATGCCGGGGTGCTGGTCGAGACGTTCGAGACCGCGACCTTCTGGTCCAACATGTCGACCCTGTATGCCGCTGTGACCGAGGCGCTGACCACCGAGCTGACCGCCCAGGGCACTTCGCCGTTGCTGTTGTGCCACATCTCGCACGTCTATGCGACCGGCGTGTCCCTCTACTTCACCGTGGTCTGCAAAAAGGACGGCGACGGCCTGGAGCAGTGGACCAAGGCCAAGGCCGCGGTGTCCGCCGCGATCGTCGGCGCCGGCGCCTCGATCAGCCACCATCACGGGGTCGGCCGTGACCACAAACCGTGGCTGGCCACCGAGATCGGTCCGGTGGGGGTCGAGATCCTGCGGGCGGTCAAGGCACGGCTGGACCCAACCGGCGTACTCAATCCAGGAGTCCTGATCCCATGAGCGCCTTCGAGCTGATCGTCAACCCGGCGTCGGGCGGGGGGTCGGCATCGGGGCAGGGGGTCGCGGTGGCCGGCATGCTGCGTGAGGCCGGGGCGAAGACCAACCTGACCTACAGCAAGAGCGAGCGGCACACCCGTGATCTGGCCCTCGAGGTCGCACAACGCGGTGACGTGGTGGTCGCGGTCGGCGGCGACGGGATGGTGCGGTCGGTCGCCGGTGCGGTGATCGAGGCCGGCGGCATCCTGGGCATCGCCGCAGGCGGGCGGGGCAACGACTTCGCCCGACAGCTCGGGCTGCCCACCGAGCCGGAGGCGATCGCCGCGGTTCTGCTCGCCGGCAAGACCCGCCAGGTCGACGTCATCGAGGCCGCCGGCGAGATCGTGGTCGGGAGCGTCTATGCCGGGGTGGATTCGCTGGCCTCCGAGATCGTCAACCGTGCGCGCTTCGTGCCGCGCAAGCTGCAATACAACTACGCCGCCGTGCGCGCGATGCTGCAAACCCACCTTCATACTTACACGCTGACAATCGACGGGCAGACGCAGACGGTGGAGGCGTTCACGGTGGTGGTCGCCAACTCCGGCTACTACGGATCGGGCATGCACGTCGCGCCAGCCGCGGTCGTCGACGACGGCATCCTTGACATCGTCGTGCTCGGCGCCAACTCCAAGCTCACCCTGATCAAGTCGATGCCCAAGGTGTATGAGGGGTCGCATGTGGACCTCGACGGGGTGACGGTCCTGCGCGGCTCGACCGTACGGATCGAGGCCGACGGCGTCACCGCGTACGCCGACGGCGACGTCTTGGCCGAGCTGCCGGTCGACGTGACGGTGCGACCCGGTGCCTTGACTGTCTTGGGTTGAGGCCGGCTGCGAGATCGAGTTGGTTTCTCGCGAGCAACCTTGCAGCGCGTTGGACAATCCGGCAACGGACGATCGAGTGTTTTGAGATCCTGTCCCGATGAAGCATGACCGGCCGACTTGGCAGAATTCGGATGGCTGACTGCCCGTATGGGCCGCAAACTTGAGGGATGCGATCTGACGTCGAATTCCTGAGCCACGGCACACGCATCTCCGCGTGGCACTTCACGGCAGCCAACGATGGTTTGCTCGGTGCTGGAGGGCGACCGTGCGTCGTGATGGCGCATGGGTTCGGAGCGACCAAGGACGCCGGGCTCGAGCCGTTTGCCGAGCGATTCCAGGCGGCGGGAGCCGACGTACTGGTCTTCGACTATCGCGGATTCGGCACCTCTGATGGCGACATCCGCCAGGACGTCAACCACCGAACACACCGCGAGGACTACGTCGCGGCGGTCGCCCACGCTCGTACGATCGAGGGCGTCGACCCCGAACGCATCATCCTGTGGGGCAGCTCCTACTCAGGCGGGCACGTCATTGCCGTCGCCGCCAACGACCCCGCGATCGCTGGTGTCATCTCCCAGGGTGCGGCGATGGACGGACTCGCAGCCGTGGCGATGATCCTGGGATACGCCGGGCCGCTGCAGCTCCTCAAGCTGACCGCGCACTCTTTGCGTGACGTCTTGCGCGCCGCTACCCGCCGGGAGCCGCACCTGATCCCCATCGTAGGCCCGCCGAAGTCGCTCGCCGCGATCACCTCCGACGACGGCGAATCGGGCTACGCCAAGATCATGGGCCCCACGTTCGTCAACGAGATGCGGGCGCGGGGCATCATCCGCATCATGGTCAACCGCCCGGTGACCGAGGCCAAGCGCCTGCGGATGCCGGTCTTTCTTGTGGTGGCAGAGAAGGACACGATCGCCCCGGTGGGTGCCGTCGAACGAGTAGGTCGCAAGGTCCGAGGCCCGGTGCACGTCGAACGACTCGACGTCGCTCACTTCGACATCTATGACGGCGAGCCGTTCGAGAAGTCGGTGGCGGGTCAGGTCGAGTTCATACGTTCGCTCGCAGCTCCCCGCGCCTAGCTCGCGTTCGACTTGGACTTTCGGCCAACGAACAAAGCCGCAACCAATGCGCCAAGCGTCCCGAGGAGTTCATCGCTGAGGGTGTCCTCGTATGCGCCGTCGAGCTCGGTGCCGCGACGGATGAAGGTGTACCACTCACCGAGCTCCCAGCCCACCGCGAGGATGGCACCAAGGCCGGTGATGGTGAGGACGAGGCCCCACGCCGGACCGGACCAGAGGAGGCGCAGGAGCAGCCCGCAGCCCCACAGGAGCAGCATCCAGTTGAAGAAGTGGTTGGCGTTGTCCCACCGGTCAACGGTGTCGTAAAGGTTGACGGTGTTGCCGCTGATGTCGACGAGGAATGGCGACATGATCAGCGCGAACGCACCCCACGGCATCTCGGCTGCTGGGTCCTTACGGCGGCTGACGCGCCACCAGATGAACGGCACGATCAGCATCAGGAACGGGTAGGCGATGAGTCGGTAGCCGAATCCCTTGCCCTCGTACTGCTCCAGACCGGCGAATGCTCCAACAGCAAGCTGGATGACCGTGAGCGCGAGGATCGCGACGGCGGCGATGAACCCGGCGCCCTTGGGAGTCTGCATGGCAGTCACCTTCCCACGACAGCCCGAGCGAGAATGCGATATCTCGATAGGCTCACGGGTGTCGCAGTCCGCGCACCAAGTCGGAGAGGACGACCGGATGACATCGATCTTCTGTCTCGAGGGGGATTGGGACGACTCCGTTCGCAACCGAGAATCGGTGCTGCCGGTGCTCGAGCTGCTGGAGCGACTGAATGAAGCGCAGTTCTATCACCGCGATGTGACGACGCCGCACGAGCTCGAGCATCACCTGACGAAGCTGCGCCGCTTTTCGCGGGCCAGGTTCCCCGTGGTTTATCTCGCGTCCCACGGGTCCGAGCAGGATGGCGAGCTCAAGATCGACCTCGGCGGATCGACTCTTTCGCTGAATGAGGTGGGTCGACTGCTGGCAGGCAAGCTCTCGGGTCGCATCCTCTACTTCGGTAGTAGCTTGATCGGCACGGCCAGAGACCATGCGCTCATGCAGCTGGCCGACGCGACAGGCGCCAGGGCCGTCGTCGGGTATGAGGCCGAGGTCAGCTGGCTCGAAAGCGCAGCATTCGACCTACTCCTGCTGCCTCGTCTGGTGTCAGCCAAGCGAGTGGACACGATCTTCCGAGGCCTGCTGGAGCACAACTCTTCGATGTCGGCCGCCGTCGGACTCGTCGTGGCGACGAAGGCCAAGGTCTACCGCGAAGGCTAGTGCTGCAGAACAGAGTGTTTGCACTCCGTTCACCGCGTGGGCGCTCGGACTCATCAGAGATGTTCCGCGACGTACATAAAGTGGAGGCGTGCTCAACTTCATCGCGGCATTGGTTGCGGTGCTCAGCACGCTCACTGCGGCGCCAGATGACGGTCGCTACAACAAGGAAGTTCCGTACGGGAACGCGATCGCCTCTCCGATCAAGGCGCCGCCGAAGGGCTACGAGCCGATCTTCATTGAGAACGTCTCACGGCACGGCTCACGTACCCTCACCAGCTCGGCCGGCGAGGCACGGGCTCGCAAGATCTGGAATGCAGCCGAGAATCAGAACGCGCTGACGCAGTTCGGCGAGGCATTCAACGAGGACCTCACGGCATTCCAGCAGGCCGAGCAAAAGATCGGCTACGGCAACATGAGTCGGCTCGGCAAGGCCGAATGGGCGGGGATCGGGCGACGTACGGCCGACAACTACGGCGACTACCTCAAGAAGGCAACCGCCGACGGCGACAAAGTCGCGTACAAGGTGACGACATTCCAACGCACCGAGGAGAGCGCCGACGCAATGGCCTCCAGCCTCAAGAAGGCCGTGCCCGACCTCAAACTCGCCGAGCGTCAACGCGACCTGAGCCTGCTGATCATCAGAGGCTCGACCATCGAGGCCAACCACGCCGTGGACGAGATCCTGGCCAGCAAGCCCATCGTCGACGCAGCCAGGGGAGTGCTCGGCACGCTCTACTCGCCCGCATACGTCGACAGCATCGGCGATCCGGTTCCAGCCGCGCTCGACATCTACAAGCTCTACGCCACCGCGCCGGGCATGCAGAGCGACACCGACGAGACGTTCGAGAAGTACGTGCGGCTCGAGCACGCCAAGGTGCTGGCCTATGCCGTCGACTCGCCGCTGTTCTACGGCTTCGGGCCTGGCATCGCCGGACAGGACTTCTCATACCGCGCCGCCAGGCCGATCCTCGACGACTTCTTCACCGAGCTCGACGAGCGCATCAAGGGTGGGTCGAAGGCAGCAGTGTTCAGGCAGGCGCACGGCGAGACGACGATGCCGTTCGCAGCATTGCTCCGGCTGCCCGGCAGCGAGAAGCAAGCCGCGGAGGGGGACGTCTACACGTACGACAACAATCCGTGGCGGGGGAGGGTCGCCGGAAGGCTCGCCGGCAGTATCGAATGGGTCGCCTACCGCAACGTAGCCAAGGACGTACTCGTGACGATGCGCTACAACGAGCGTCCGGTGAAGTTCCGCAAAGGCTGCAAACCGGCTGAGCCCTACTTCTACGAAGTCGCCGAGCTCAAGCGCTGCCTACGCTGATTTCGTCATTTCGCGACGCTGACGATCAATCTCCCGCAGACTCAAGTCAGGCATTGCGGGAGGGAGACCCGGATGGATGCATTGGATTCAGGCACGCCCGGAGGATCGCTCCAGCGCGAGTACGAAAGGCGCTTGGCTGCACACGAGTGGCGCGTCGCCGAGCGCAGGGCGCGGGTCACCGCGGCACACCCATGGATCGGGCGGTGGTTGATCGGACGAGCCGAGGTCCCGCACACGACGACGGCATTCGCCAAAGGTGCTGCGGTAGAGCGAGCAGTTGCCGAGAGGTTCGACCGGGAGCTCGGAGACTCTGTGCGCTTCCTCTACAACCGGCGCCTCGGCTTCGGTCGTGAGCGTAGGGGCATCGACATCATCGCGGTGGCGCCCGGCGGCGTGTTCGTCATCGATCCCAATGCGTGCGCAGGAAAACGGATTCGAGCGAACCGTGCCGGGGATGCCTTCGTTGTCGACGGCCGGTTGCGGCCCGCTCTCTCAATCGGGATGAGGCGTCACATCGACGCCGTCGCCATCGCGGTGTCGGAGAGTCCGATCCCTGCGGCTGAGGTCTCAGCGGCGTATTGCTTCATCGACGCCGAGTTGCCATGGGGGCGACTGCTCGTTGACAACGTGCTTGCGACGACACCGCGGGGCGTGGTGAAGATGCTCAAGCGTGCTGGTCCACTCACGGCTGAGGACCGCTCGACACTCCATCACTACCTCAGTGCGGAGTTCCCACCGGCTTGAATGCGCTGACGTTTCGATTGGACAGAGGGCTCAACCTCACCGAGACTTCTTGATAGAGCACGCCGGGAGGGAGCCCCGAATGGATGCGAGCGACTCACGCACGCCTGAGATGTCGTTGGAACGCGAGTTCGTGTCGACGGCACCGTTTGTGTTCAGCGACACCGGAGAGCGCGAAGCCACCAAGGTGCTCACCAGCACGCTGGGCGACTCAGTGCAGTTCTTGTTCAACCGCAGCGTTGGCACCGGCAAGGTCCGCGGCCAGGTCGACATCATCGTGGTCGCCCCTTCGGGCGTCTTCGTGCTCGATCCCAAGGACTATTGGGGACGCAAGGTGCGCGCCAATCGCGGGCGCGACGCGTTCGTCGTCAATGGCCGCGTACGTCCGGCGCTCGCCGACTCGATGCGCCGGCACATCGACGCCGTACGCGTGGCGATAGCTGTCGGGCCGATGCCAGCTGTGCCTGTGTCGGGTGCGTTCTGCTTCATGGGCGCGGACCTCCCGATGGGGCCGCTGGTCGTCGGTGGTGTGCCCGCGACGACTCTTCGCGGTGCGGCCAAGCTGCTCAAGCGGCGCGGACCGGTGACCGCCCAGCAGCGCGCGGAGCTCCACGCCTACCTGAGCGAGCAATTCCAGCCAGCCTGATCCGCCTCGCCCGTAGACTGCCCAGAGCACACACACCGTTCGGGAGACATATGTCGAAGGCCATCAAGCTCGGCGCAGCGTTTGCCGTGCTGGCTGCTGCGCTAGTCGGTCCCGCGCAAGCCGTGGAGCTTGAGTCGCCCTACGCCAACCAGACGCCGTACGTCGATCCCGCTGCCACGCCGCCGGTGCTGACCCCGCCCGCCGGCTACGGCATGGTCTTCATCGAGACGGTCGGCCGTCATGGTTCCCGCTCCATGACCAGCACCACCGTCGAGTCACGCGCGCTGAACATATGGAAGACCGCCAAGTCGAAGGGCAAGGTCACCGCTGTCGGCGAGTCCTTCGACAACGACCTTGCAGCGTTCCAGGCGGCCGAGGCTGCCGTGGGATACGGCAGGCTCACCACGACCGGCAAGGCCGAATGGCACGGCATTGGCAAGCGCACCGCCGAGAACTACCAAGCCTTCTTCACGAACCTTGCTCCGAGTGATCGCATTGCACGGGTGACGTCGACCTACACGCGTACCAAGCAGAGCGCTTCGTCGATGAGGCTTGGGCTCGACTCAGTGGTCGAGGGCCTGGAGTACGCGACGACGACCACCAGCGAGGCACTTCTCGAGCTCCCCAACGGCTCAACCTCAGCCGGACGTACGGCCATCTCCCAGATCAAGAAGTCCTCCAGCGTCCGTCTGGCGGCAAAGAACGTGCTCCGCACGATGTACACCCAGTCGTACGTCGACAGCCTCGCTGCTCCGGTGTCCGCAGCGCTCGACATCTACGTGCTCTACTCCACCGGACCCGCCATGGCCGGTCACACTCCCGTGAATTTCGAGGACTACGTCCCGGTGGAGGACGCGCGAGTTCTCGGATACGTGAAGGACGCTGAGAAGTTCTATGAGTACGGTCCCGGCGTTGCCGGGCAGACCAGCTCGTACAGCGCGGCCAAGCCACTGCTGAAGAACTTCTTCTCGCGCCTCGACGCACGCCTTGCGGGTGGCTCGACGGCGGCAGTGTTCAGGCTGGGGCACGGCGAGACGACCGTTCCGTTCGCGGCCCTGATCAGGATTCCCGGCAGCGACCTTCACGCGTCAGCAAGCAGCTATTACACGCGGGCCAACAACCCGTGGCGTGGCCGCATTGCCGGCCTGCCGGCCGGAAGCATCGAGTGGGTGGCGTACAGGAAGGCGGGCAGCCCCACGCTCGTGACGATGCGCCACAACGAGGTGCCGGTGAAGTTCCGCGCATCGTGCACGCCGTCTCAACCGAGCGGCTACTTCTACACGGTCACGGAGCTCAAAAGCTGCCTGCTCTAGTGGCGCAGCTTCACGAGCTTGGCGAGCTCGGCGTCTGACAGCTCCGTCAGCGCGCCCTCGCCGCCGTTGACGACAGCATCCGCCAGCGATCGCTTCGATCGGATGAGCTCGTCGATCGACTCCTCGATCGTGCCCTCGCTGATCAGGCGGTGAACCTGCACGTTCTTGGTCTGACCGATGCGGTGAGCACGATCTGTGGCCTGGTCCTCGACGGCCGGGTTCCACCAGCGATCGAAGTGGATCACGTGATCGGCCTTCGTCAGGTTGAGACCGACACCGGCGGCCTTGAGCGACAGCACGAAGACCGGCACCTCGCCGCCCTGGAACTTGTGCACCATCTTCTCGCGAGCCTTGATCGTGGTGCCGCCGTGCAGGAACTGGCTCTTGATCTTCTTCTCGTCCAGGTGCCGTGACAGGAGCCGACCCATCTGCGCGTACTGGGTGAACACCAGCACCGCGCCGTCCTCGGCGACGATCTCCTCGACCAGCTCGTCGAACACGGTGAGCTTGCCCGAGCGAGCCGGCAGGCGACCGTCGGGCTGCCGCAGGAAGTGCGCCGGGTGGTTGCAGATCTGCTTGAGCTGGGTGAGCAGCTTGACCACGAGACCACGGCGCTGGATGCCGATCGCCGCCTCGATCTCGGCGAGGGTGTTGCGGACGACCGCCTCGTAGAGGCCGACCTGCTCGCGCGTGAGGTTGACCGAGTGATCAGTCTCGATCTTGGGCGGCAGCTCGGGCGCGATGCCGGGGTCAGACTTGCGACGCCGCAGCACGAACGGCCTGATCATCTGCGACAGCCCCGCAGCCTTCGCCTTGTCGCGACGCGCCTCGATGGGTCGCGACCACTGCGCGCGGAACTGTTCGTAGGTTCCCAGCAGTCCCGGCGTCGTCCAGTCGAGGATTGCCCAGAGCTCCGAGAGGTTGTTCTCGACCGGCGTACCGGTCAGCGCGAGCTTGGCCTCGGCGGGGATGGTGCGCAGCGCCTGTGCCGTACGGGCGCGCGGGTTCTTGACGTTCTGCGCCTCATCGGCGACGACCAGACCCCAGCCGGGCCGGTGGAAGCGCAGGAAGTCGGCATCCGCGCGCATCGTCGCGTACGTCGTCACGACGAAGCCGTCCTTCACACCATCGAGACGACGGCCGGCACCGTGATAGCGGCGTACGTTGACACCCGGCGCGAAGCGCTTGATCTCGCGTTCCCAGTTGCCGAGCACGGATGCGGGGGCGACGACGAGCGTCGGGGCAGTGGTCGTACGCGCCCGCTGCAGGTGCAGGGCGATCAGCATGACGGTCTTGCCAAGGCCCATGTCGTCGGCGAGGATCCCGCCGAGTCCGAGGTCGACCAGCTGCGTCATCCATTGCAGACCTTGGAGCTGGTACTCGCGCAGCGTGCCGTCGAGCTCGTGCGGCTGCACGGCCGGCATGATGTCGCGGTCCTGGGTGGCGAGCTTGCGACGCAAGTCTTCGAGCCAGCCAACCGTGTCGACCTCGGTGCTGAGCCCGTCGACCACGAGCGTGCCGGAGACGGCCGCGCGCAGCGCTTCGCCGGGGGTGATGGTGCGAGTGCCGCGCTCGAGCACCCGCTGCAGGCGACGCGGATCGACGAACACCCACTGGTCGCGCAGCTTGAGCAGACCGGTCTGCGACTTGGCCAGCTGGTCGAGCTCGGTCTGGGTCAGCGTCTTGTCGCCGAGCGCGACCTGCCACTTGAAGTCGAACAGCTGATCGGCAGCGAATGCCTTGGCTCGCTCCGAACCGGGGGCCTCCTGGCGTCCGACGACAGCCTTGGTCTCGAGGGTACGTACGAGATCGGGCGGCCACCGTACGTCGATGTGCGCCGCCATCAGGTGCGAAACCGTACGTCCGTCGCCGAGCAATGCGAGTTCGTCGGCGGTGACGCGAACCCTGCCCTTCGCGATGTCGGCGAGCAGGCGCGCCGCGGGCGGCCACGTGTCGGCCGTACGGGTGAGCATCGTGCGGGTCGCCATGCGTACGCCGGGGCCGAGGTGGTGGTTGTCCTGCGCCCATACATCGCGGGCACGAGCGGCACCGAACGAGCTGTCGCGCGGCTTGATGCGGAGCTCGATCTCGGCGATCAGGGTGGTGCCGTCCTCGAGCACGTCAGCCTCGTAGAGGAAGGAGACCTCGAAGATGTACGAGAACAGCCGTTCCCGCTCGCGTGTCTGCGCAGCGCGCGGTGAGACGTACGTCTGGCGCTGCGGGGTTGACGCAGCTGCCGGCGCGTCGACAGCGAGCGCCTTCAGGAACGCCTTGACCTTCGCGCCGCCGCTCGGGATAGCGGTGGCGGCCTGCTGCAGCTGCGACAGCTCGGAAGCCTCGGGGGAGCCGAGGTTGCCCTTGGCCATGATGCGCAGCGCGAGGATCGCCGGCGTCGCCCACGCGCGTACCGATGCGTGTGCGGACATGGCACGAATGCCCTGGCTCAGCGGTCCAATCGACTCGCTCGCGGTGGCCCGATGTTCCCCGTCCGGACCGTGAAATACGAAGCGCGAAGCCGAGGGATCCTCGTCGACCTCGAAATCGACCGGATAG
Source organism: Propionibacteriales bacterium (assembly GCA_038256885.1). GTDB lineage: Bacteria > Actinomycetota > Actinomycetes > Propionibacteriales > Nocardioidaceae > Aeromicrobium. The sequence continues at coordinate 264 of JBBSJW010000058.1, read as the reverse complement.
CGCAGCAATAGGCGCAAATCAGTCGATGTGGGCATCCTTCCATTGTCCCGCACGCCGCCAAACGAGCCAAAACGAGGTGGTCTTCATCTCACGAGGTTTCGATACGCTCGTTCCTCGCTACTCAACCACCGAGATGGTGGCGCAACCCTCACGTTGGTTGAGTAGGGCAAGGTACGAGCCCGTATCGAAACTTGGTGACCCGAGGTGCTCGCGCGAGCCTGCAACCTCACGGGGTTTCGATACGTCGGCCGCGGGCGGCCTCCT
>JBBSJW010000057.1:0-19396 GCA_038256885.1 Propionibacteriales bacterium | reverse complement strand
GCTGTTCTCGTTGTAGGCCTCGTCCATGCTCTCCTTGGCGCCCAGAACATGGATGTACTGCTTGCGCTCGGCCTCGGTGTCGTACTTGTTGGCCAGGTTGATGAACGCACCCGTGGGGGCGAAGATCTCGTCGCGTCCGGAGAGGACATCCCACTTGGTGCCGCCCGGGACGGAAACTTCGCGGACTCCGCGCCCGTCGTACAGGCTGTTGAACAGGGTCGTGTAGGAGTGCGCTCCAGCTGGCACGGAGTTGACGAGGTTGGAGAAGGCCATGACCGTGCGCCAGTCCATCGCGCCCTCGTTGTCGCCCACCGACCCGTAGACCTCGATGGTGGTGGCGCCGGGGCCGTCGATGATGTCGTTGGGTGTGACCGGCTTGAACGAACTGGGGTCGTCAAGGCTGACGTAGCGGTTGTCTTCCTTGGGCCGCGTGTCAGCAGCGGCAGGCAAGGTCGCCGGGACCAGGAGCGTGCCCAGAAGTGCGAGGGCACAGAAAATTGAGATCCTACGCGGCATGAAAATTACTTCCCCTGATCGACGAAAGCGTCCCGAACAGGATACATACCTTCTGGAGTCTTCACGGCCAGAGTGACGATGCACTCACGGGGATCAGCGGATCTGGCCCTTCAACGCCTTCACCGCAAGGCTGAGCCGGCGGCGGACCGGCACGGACGGGGTCTTGTCGCTCACGACGCCCACCGCACGCGCTGGTGCTTCCAGTGACGCGTCGAAGGCGGCAAGTGCCTCACCGGGAGCGTCGTAGGCCGACTTGAGCGAGTTGCGCGCGAGAAAGGCCATGAACCGGTCGAAATTGCCTCTGTAGGCCTCGTTGAACGCTGAGTAGTCCTGGCGCGATGCGAGCTCCGCTGCCGAGGCAGTCGGGCCCATGTCCTCGATCAACGTGTGGGGCAAGTGATGGTACTGGGCCACCTCGAGGGTGCGCGAGTCGTGGACCATGAGGTGAGCCGGTGTGCCGGCCAGGGTCGCCGCGACGGTGCCGTGCAGGCGTGGGCCGAAGGCGTAGTCGTAGCTCTCCATGTGCCGGATCCACGACCATGCTGTCGGGTAGTACTCAAGACGATGCTCGCGGTAGGCGCGATGGGCCTTTTTCACCGGGAATCGCGGATCGCCGGGCCAGGTAGCGCGGGTCTCCTCACCAGTGATGATCATCTTGGCGCCGATCGTCTCCTGCATGTAGACGGTCGACTTCGGGTACTCAGTGATGGTGCGGTCGAGCAGTCCCGCCGTCGAAGCGATGCGATGGTCGAACGACAGCGACATCTTGCTTCGCTTGCCCAGGCGTACGCCCTTCTCAGGCATGCGGAAGTCGGGGCCCCACATGAACAGCGACGGACATCCGATGATGTCGATCTTGTCCGACGGGAAGCCGAGGTACTCGAGATACTTCTTGCTGATCTCACCGCGGACGCCGATCGACTCGGATCGGTCGAGCACTGCGGCCACGAATCGACGAGCTGCCGCCTCGTGCTCGGCGATCTCCGCAGCGGAGGCAGCGATGCCGGTGACCCGGCTCGGCACGAACGTTCCGTCGCGTACGTCCTGCAGTCGCAGCTGGGCGCCGATGCCGACGACCGTGACGGGGACGGTGAGTCGCTCCACCAGGTCGGCCCAGGCGTCGAGGTTCTTGAGGTTCTGGAGCCGGAACGAGCTCGACAGCGGCAGAACCAGGCGGTCGCACTCGGAGTTGATCCACTCGGCGCGCTCTTCAACCGGCCCCTTGCCGAACTTGCCGTAGGAGATGGTGCGAACGTCGACGTCGTCGCGGACGAGGGCGCGGTGCGTCGAGAACTGGTAGAGCAGATTGCCCTGGTTGCTGCCGATGAAGCCGACCGACTTCAGGGGGTCGAGATTGGCCGTCGGAAGCTGGCACGAACGGACCAAGATCTGTTCGCGCTTGTGCTTGTCGTCCACCCTGATTCCCTCACTGTCGCCGGACACGCCGCTGATTCTCTCACTCGGACAGGCTGAGCGACAAAACGCGCTGACGCACGCGTACCTCGATTGGCTCCGTCCGACAGCGGAGTCTAGGCTTGCGAGAGCGTCCGCGGGCAATCGGCCCGGCGTCGTACGTTTCGAACGAGGTGGATATGCCGGCGTGGTGGAGTCGACTCGTCGACTCACCGAAGGCACTCGCCCTCGTCGGCGCCAGCCTTGCGGTGGGTGCAGTGGTCGTTGTTGCGCTCGTCGCCAACACCACCAACGCCGGGTCTGAAGAGCCCGCGGGGTCCGGTTCCAGTCCCTCGTCAAGTGCAAGTGCCGCACCGACGGCCGAAAAGCCGCTGCCCACCAACCTGCCGCCGGACAAGGATGTCTACTGCCCGGCATTCCGTCAGATCCGGAAGGGCGGCCTGGCGAGCTCGACGAACGACGAGGACGCTGACGGAGTTGACCTGGCCGAGCTGTCCAGGGTCTTCGACACGCTCATCGCCCGCTACAGCAAGGCGGGAAGCGTCTCCCCGAAGAGCTTGCGCGATGACTATGCGAGGACCGTCGGGTTCCTGCGCGAGGGCAAGAAAGCTGTCGACTCCAAGGATGTCGACCTCCTCAAGGCCCTGGCATTGAACCTCGAGACGCTGAATGACTCGATGGAAGCGATCGGGAACAAGTCCGCCAAGTTCTGCCGCTGAACCGACGCAAGAGGCCCCTCAAGTACGCTGTTGGGCCTCCTCGTCATTCGCCGCAGAAAGGGCACCATGCCGCCTTCAATTCGTTCTGGATTCTCATCAATCCGGTACATGGGGCGGGCCCTGGGTGGCCTCGCGACAGTCCTGAGTCTCCTGAGCGTGCTGGCCGCGGCGATCGCGATCAGCTACCCCGCGTCGATGACGACCCGCGTCGTGGTGCTCGTCATGGCGGTGCTGATCATCGGCCACGTCGCACTCGAAGAGGTCCAGTCGCGACGCTCTGGAGACGCACCGGGACTGCTGATGGGCAAGGTGCCGCTGCCACGCGCCACCACCACTTTGGCTGCACTGGCGGTGACGGTCGCGCACGATCGCAGCTGGTGGGTCGTTGCGGTGACAGCGGTTCTCCTGGGCCTGATCGTGGTGGAGGGTGCCGTACGGCGACCAGTCGTCAACGCGACACCGCAGGCCGCCAATGTCCCTGGCTGGAACGTCGTGCTGCCGTCGACTCCCGTTGCCAACGCATACTTCGCGTTGACCACTGCAGCGGTGCTGCTGCTCTCCGTGTCCGCCGCGTTCCACCTGACTCAGGTTCCGGCCGCCGTCGCGACCGCCGCGACACTCGTCGCGGCAGGGCTGGTCGGCAAGCAGTCCGCGTCGTACCTGATCGCTCGCAACCGGTTCGAACGCGACCTGCCCAAGATCATGCGGGAGATCGCTCCCGCGTTCGCCTTCCACTGGCAGGCGCCGGCTGGCACCGCCTACCAAGCCACGATGTGGCTGCCCTATCTCGACCGCATCGGCACCCCGTACTTCGTGCTGGTGCGCACGATTGCCAACTTCCACGAGGTCGCGAGGATGACCTCGGCTCCCGTCATCCTCCGAGTCGGGCTGGAGGACCTCGATCCGGTCATCTGCCCATCGATGAAGGCCGTGTTCTATGCCAACACGGCGGTACGCAACTCGCACATGATCCGATTCACGCATCTGACGCACATCCAGCTCAACCACGGTGACAGCGACAAGATCGCCAGTGTCAGCCCGACCTTCCGTCAGTACGACCGCAACTTCGTCGCCGGCCAGGCCGCAATCGACCGATTCGCCAAGCACGGCGTCTCGACCCTCCCGGAGCAGTTCGAGGTCGTCGGACGCCCCCAGCTCGAGCACGTTCACCAAGCTGCCCAGCCCGTCGCAGAGATCAAGAAGCCCACTGTTCTCTACAGCCCGACCTGGTCGGGGTTCTACGAAGACTCCGACTACAGCTCGCTGTCGGCAGGCAAGCAGATCGTCGAAGCGCTGCTTGCTCGCGACTGCACCGTCGTGTTCCGACCGCACCCCTACGGACGCCGCCACAAGGGCAATGCGCGGGCCTGCGACGAGATCATCGCGCTGTTGGAGCAGCATGCGCGTGACACAGTCACAGCGCACGTGTTCGGCCCCGCGGCCGAGACGGAGATGTCGGTCGTCGACTGCTTCAACGCAAGCGACGCGATGATCTCCGATGTCTCGAGTCTCGCCTCGGACTTCCTGATCTCGGCCAAGCCGTTCGCGATGACCGCCGTGTCGGCGCATGGCGACGCGTTCCTCGAAGGGTTCCCACTGGCTCGCGCGGCGTACGTCATCGACATCGCCAATAAGGTCGCCGGTGGGCTGGACGAGGCACTTGACGACATGTTGGGTCCGGACTCGCATGCGTCGACCCGCAACGGGCTTCGGACCTACTACCTGAGTGACACTCCGCCGGATCGGATCACCGAGCGCTTCCTTGAGGTCAGCAGAAGCTACCTCGCGTAGAGCGACTACGGCAGGTAGACCGTCGCCCGCACCAGGTTGTGGTCCGAGGGAATCGTGCCGATGAAACGGCCAGCCGCGTCGAGCTTCGCCGCGACCTGCCACTGGGTCACCCGCATCCTCGAGACGAATATGTGATCCAGGAAGGGCGGGTTGGCACGACGGGGCGCCGTTCGGGACAGCCCGTTCGACGTCGTCAAGTCACCGTCGACAACCTTCTCCGCCATCCCAAGCTTCTTCGATCGGACGAGCGGGTCGATGTAGCCGGCGCCGGTGATCGTGGCGTAGACGCTGTTGCTCTGGGTGCGGTAGCCGCCCGAGTTGAAGTCTCCGACCAGCACGACAGGAAGTCCCTTCGTATTTACCGCCTTGAGCGCCGTGACGACCTGGCGCGCCTCCGATGTGTGCTGGGCTCGGATAGTGCTGGTCGTGCCAGGCGTGAAGTGGGTGTTGGCAAAGATGAATCGCTTGCCCGTGCTGAGCTGCTCGAAAATGGACCATGCGAGATAGCGGGTGGTGCCGCGGAATCGTGAGCTGCCAGCCAAGACGTGGTAACCCTCGGCTACCTGCTTGAGCTTCGTCGTGTTGTAGACGGTGCGGGTCTCCCCCGTGGGTCCCTGCTTGTTCGATCGGGTCAGAGCCCAATCGCCGCCCAGGCGGTTCACGATGTCCTGGTACTGCGGTGGACCTCCCGGCGTGAAGGACGGCACGGCCTCCTGCAGACCCACGACATCGAGGTGGCTGTCCTTGATCAGCTCGACGACACCAGCGCGCCGGGCCGACCAGTTGCCCTTGCGCCATTTGAGCACGTTGTAGGTGCCCACACCCATGGGCTCGTAGGCTGCGGTCGTCGACTCCAGAGTCTTCGACCACTCGCTCAACGGGCCGCCATCCTTGTTGATGACGCGTACGCGTACGGCAAAGCTCGTTTTGGGCTTGAGCGTGGCGAGCTTCTTTTGACTCTTCGCCGTGGGCACCACGACGGGGCTGGTGAATTTCTCATCGCTGTCGATCTGGGCCTCGTAGCGAGCGTTCTTCTTCATCTCCGAGGTCCAGCGCGCCGTGACGTTGGTCGACTTCGCGTTGGCGAGCTTCACCTTGGGCGGCGCATAGGGGAAGTCGGTGGTGAACCTGACCAGCCGGCTCGGGTCGCTCACGTCGCCCTTGTCGTCGATAGCGACGACTCGCAAGAAGTAGGTGGTGCCTGGGAGGAGCGCACGAAGCGCCAGTCGGTTGCGGGTGACCTTCTCGGTCTTGGCGTCCGAGAAGTCGACCTTATTGGCGTACTGGACGCGGAACTGCTCAGCCAAGCCGCGGTCCCACAGCGCTTCCGCCGACGTGCTCTCCGACATGACGCGGACGTCGTTCGGCGAGGGCGGCCCGGTATCCACGACCTTCGGGATCCACCAGATCGACGAGAGCAGGACAATCACCAGAGCGAGGGCTCCCGCAATCTGGGGCGTTCGACTGGGACGGCGCACGCTGCGACGGCGAGAGCCAACCAACCGAGACGACGCGGAACGGCCTGCCGAGCTGCGGTCCTTGGGCACGCTGCGTCGACGGTCGGGCGGGGTCACCACGCGCTGGCTCCGGACGTGTGGGGGTGCATGCCGAAGGCGTCATGGAGGCTGATTACGTCGGACACGGGGATCGAAGAGCAGGCTGCGGCGGATAGACTGCCCCAGTGAACTACCGCCCCAAGATCGCCATCGTGATCGTGACGTTCAATCGATCCGGTTATCTCCATGACCTCCTTGTCAGTGCCGCGGCGATGGAGACTGACCCGCATGCGATCGTCGTCGTCGACAACGCCAGCACCGACGACACCCAGGACGTACTCGCCTCTGCGGCGACCAGCTTCCCCGCAGGGATGCTTATCAACCACCGGCTCAAGACTAACACCGGGGGGTCCGGCGGATTCAGCGAAGGGACTCGGGTTGCGCTCGAACAGGGCGCCGATTGGGTCTGGCTGATGGACGACGACGTCGAGATCCTTCCCGACGCGCTGGAGCAGTTCGCACCGTGGATGGATCGGTTCAAGGTCATCCACGGCCGCCGCTACGACTTCGACGGCACCCCGTTCTACTGGCAAGCCAAGTTCAACGAGTTCCTCGGAGTGCCACTCCCCTACAGCGGCAAGCAGTTCAACCGCGAGGGCTTCGCGGTCACCAACTCCGGCACGTTCGAAGGCATGCTCATCAAGGCCGATATCGTCCGCGAGATCGGCTTGCCCGACCCGCGCTTCTTCATCTCCTGGGACGACGCCGCGTACGCCTGGCTCGCCGCCCAGCACACCAAGGTTGTCTACGTCGACGCGTTTGTCCTCAAGCGCAAGCGTGAGCAGAAGCAGGTCAACCTCGGCATACGTCACCTCAACGACGGCAGCCCACTCTTCCGCTTCCACGTCATCCGCAACCGCGCGTACGTCGGCAAGTACTTCAGGGAGTACGGCAAGCTCAACCGCTTCGGCTTCGGTCTCGGTACGGCGCTGACGTTCGCCAAGGAGATCTTCCGGCTGATCGTCGTCCAGCACACGCTCAAGGGCTTCGGCGATCTTGTCCGTGGCTTCCGCGCCAACCGGGCGCTGTGGCGGGACAAGACGTGGCGGCCGATGGATCCCGCAGACGTACCGGCACAATTGACGAATGACCGCTGACCTTCTCATCGTCGGTTCCGGATTCTTCGGGCTGACGATTGCCGATCGTTGCGCCCGTGAGCTCGACCTCAAGGTCCAGGTCATCGACCGGCGCGATCACATCGGCGGCAACGCCTACAGCGAGATCGATCCGGAGACCGGCATCGAGGTGCACCGCTACGGTGCCCACCTGTTCCACACGTCCAACAAGCGGGTCTGGGACTACGTCAACCAGTTCACCGACTTCACGCCCTACGTGCATCACGTCTACACGACGTACCAGGGCGAAGTGTTCCCCATGCCGATCAACCTCGGCACGATCAACCAGTTCCAACGTGCCGCCTACACGCCCGACGAGGCACGCGCCTGGGTCGTCGAGCAGGCGGCCATGCTCGAGGGTGAGCCGACCAACCTCGAGGAGAAGGCGATCTCGCTGATCGGCCAGCCCCTCTACGAGGCGTTCATCAAGGGCTACACCGCCAAGCAGTGGCAGACCGATCCTCGTGAGCTCGCCGCTGAGATCATCAGCCGCCTCCCGGTCCGCTACACGTACGACAACCGCTACTTCTCCGATACGTACGAGGGGCTGCCCACAGACGGCTACACCGCGTGGCTCGAGAAGATGGCCGATCACCCCAACATCACCGTGACGCTCGAGACCGACTTCTTCGACGAGTCCCAGCCATGGAACAAGGCAGAAGTCGTCGGTCAGATGCCGGTCGTGTTCACAGGCCCGATCGACCGCTACTTCGACTTCAAGCACGGCGATCTGTCGTGGCGCACGCTCGACTTCGAGAAGGAAGTGCTGCCGATCGGCGACTTCCAAGGCACCACGGTCATGAACTACGCCGACGAGTCGATCGACTACACGCGTATCCACGAGTTCCGCCACTTCCATCCCGAGCGCGACTACCCCGCCGACAAGACGGTCATCATGCGCGAATACAGCCGCTTCGCCGAGCACGCCGACGAGCCGTACTACCCCGTCAACACGCCCCAGGATCGCGAGCGGCTGCTGTCATACCGCGAGCTGGCGAAGGACGAAGCCGACGTGCTGTTCGGCGGCCGACTCGGCACCTACCAATACCTCGACATGCACATGGCCATCGGAGCGGCACTGAGCATGTACGACAACAAGCTCGCCCCGCATTTCACCAACGGCTCGGCCCTGGTCGACGATGGCGCCTGACAGTCCCCGACCGAGGGCAAGAGTCGGATTGACCCGTCGCCTGCAGCTGTGGGCGATCAAGCGGCTGCGTCGCTCCCGCTTCCTGCCGGTCGGCATGCCCGACAAGGTCACCGACGAGGACCGCCTCGGCAAGCCGTTCACCCAGCAGGTCATGGTCTACTTCCCTACGGCCAAGGACAGCCTCTACCAGCTGCGTCCGTGGTTTCACGCGCTCAAGGCGCTCAACGACGTTCACCCGATCGTCTGCGTCTTCAAGGACTCGCGTTCGGCCAAGGTCGTCCGCAAGGAGACCGACTTCGACTGCGTGACCCTCGCTCGCTACGGCCAGCTCGACGAGATCCTGGCGCTCAGCGAGATCAAGCTGACGCTCTACGTCAACCACGACCCGGTCAACTTCGAGTCGCTCCGATTCAGCTCGATGGTGCACGTCTACCTCGGACACGGCGACAGCGACAAGGGTGTGTCCGTGTCCAACCAGGTCAAGGCATACGACTTCTGCTTCCTGGCCGGTCAGGCTGCACTGGACCGCACACTCTCAGCCGTCATGTCGTACGACGCAGAGGCTCGCAGTGTGTTGATCGGCCAGCCGCAGCTCGACGCGGCCGAGAAGTTCGAGGGCGAGCCTTCGCCGGATGGCCGCCAGACCGTCCTCTACGCGCCGACATGGGAAGCCTCGCAGCCCTCCGTGTCCTATGGATCGCTCGAGACCCATGGCGAGAGGATCATGCAGTCCCTCGTGGGCCACTACCGGGTGATCTATCGCCCGCACCCGCTCAACGGTGTCATCCGTCCGTCCTACGCCGAAGCCGACAAGGCCGTACGCCTGCTGGCCGAGCGCATCGACACTGACGTACCGCTCGAGAAGTCGTTCGCCGACGCCGATCTGCTGATCACCGATGTCTCCGCGGTGACGCTCAACTGGTTGCCGACGGGCAAGCCGATGCTGGTGACGACACCATCCGTGCCCTATCCCCCCAGCCGGCTGATGATCATCGTTCCTCAGCTGTCGGCCAAGGACGACATCGCCGCGGAGGTCGAGGAGCAGCTCACCAAGGATCCGACCGAGGCGCTGCGCAAGAAGCTCATCACGTACTACCTGGGCAACCCGAAGCCCGGCGTGGCGACCAAGAACTTCGTCAAGGCCTGCAAGGACGCGATCGAGCTGCGCGATCGCGAGTGGGCCGAGAAGCAGATCACCGGCGCAACGGGACCCTAGGGCTAGCTGCCGCCGCCGATGGCTGCGGGTCCGTCTTCGCGGCGGATGTCGATGATGTGGCCCGTCTGCTGCGCCAACAGGATGTCGATCGACTGGCGCGCGACTTCCATCGAGCTCAGCAGGGTGCCTTCGGGCTCGTCGCCGAATGCCTTGGTGCGCATCGGCGTGCCCGTACGTTCGGGGTTGATGCAGTTGACGCGCACTTCGCCCGCCCACTCGTCGGCGAGCGCCTGCGTGAGGTTGACGACAGCGGCTTTGGCCGAGCTGTAGAGCGAGTAGCCCTTGCGGCCGCGCGTGTAGGACGACGACGTGAACAGCAGCAGCGAGCCGTTCGCGGCAGTCAGGTGCGGATAGAACTCCTGCGCGATGAAGATCGGCGCGAGGTAGTTGATCTCAGTCGCGGCGAAGATCGTCTCTTCGGTCGTGTCGGCCAGATCGCCGATCGGCAGCACGCCCGCCGTGTTGACCACGAAGTCGATCGTGTCGGTCTCCTTGAGCACGGTCTGCGCGGCTGCGGCAATGTCGTCGCGGCGATCGACGTGCGTGTTGGTCGTGGAGCGTGAGAACGAGTGCACCGTGGCGCCGAAGCCGCGAGCTAGCTCGGCGATGTCGCCACCGATCCCGTACGAGCCGCCGAACACCACCATCGTCTTGCCCTCGAGGGCTTTGCGGTACTCGTCATCGCTGAGCTGGTCAGGCGCATCGGCGGAGTGCAGCTGGAAGAGCTTGTCGGCGATGTAGACGTCGATCGGCTCGGTGACCTTCATGTTGCGCTCGTGGCCCAGCACGACCGCGATCGGTACGTCAGGCAGGTAGCGCAGCACGACAGTGCAGTCGTCGGTCGCCGTGAAGTCGGGATCCTTCCAGGCCAGCTCGTACGCCTTGCGGATCACCGAGAGGCGGAACGCCTGCGGGGTCTGTCCGCGGCGGAGCAGCGAACGCTGAAGGACGTCCTCGATGACGTCATGCCCGTCGGCACCTGGCTCAGGCCGTACCTGCACGATCGTGTCGGCGGACGGGATGGCGGTGTCGACGGCCTCGTGGGTGCCGAGTGCCTCGACACAGTCGCTGATGATCGTCTGCGAGACGAGCGGGCGTACGGCGTCGTGAAAGAGGACGTTGCACTCATCAGTGCCGAGGGCCTCAAGTGCGCGGCTGGTGGAGTCGTTGCGGGTGACGCCGCCTTCGACGATCTGGGTGACCTTCGAGTAGCCGCCGGCATCCACGATCGCTCGTACGGGATCAAGGTGACCCGGAGCCATCAGCACGACGATCTCGTCGATCACGGGCGAGGCCTCGAACGCTGCGATGGTGTGCTCGATGATCGTCTTGCCGGCGATCTTGATGAGCTGTTTGGGGATCGACAGTCCCACTCGTGTACCGGTGCCACCGGCAAGGATCACGGCCACATTTCGCAGTTCAGTCACCACACGAGGTTACCGGCTAGGAGGGTTTCTCAGGCACCCGGCCGGATGACGGCTTCAGTCTGTTCTGACTTCCAGACCCGGAAGCCCTCCTCGGTCGTACCGCGTCGCCAGTAGCCGGAGATCGATGCGTCTGCACGAGGCACCTCGCGCTCGGTGAGTACATACGGGCGCACGCTCTTGAGCAGCGCGGACTCCCCGTGCACGAATACGTGCGCGCGGCCTGGACGCCACTGCCACGCCCGTACGGCGTCATCGAGCAGTGTCGTCGTGCCTGCGCCAGCGCTGCCGCGATGCAGCCAGTGCAGCTCGAGGTCAGCCGCGGTCGGCAGAGCGAGCTCATGCTCGGGTCCATCGACCTCCAGGAAGGCGACAGCGTGCGCACCCGGTTCAAGCGTGTCGAGCGCAGAGGTGATTGCCGGCAGGGCTGCCTCGTCTCCGACGAACAAGTGCCAGTCAGCCGTCGGGTCAGGTGCGTACGCTCCGCTCGGGCCGCGCAGGTGCAGCACGTCGCCAGGCCGTGCAGCGCTCGCCCAAGGCCCCGCGAAGCCCTCGTCGCCATGAACCACGAAGTCAACGGCAAGCTCGCGAGCCTCGTGGTTGACCCAGCTGATCGTGTAGGTGCGCAGCACCGGCCAGGCGTCCTGCGGCATCGTCTCGCGTACCTCTTCGAGGTTGAGCGGCTCGGGGTAGTCGAAGCCTTCCGCAAGGAAGACGAGCTTGCAGTACTTGTCGGTGAACGCTCCGCCGTTGAGCGCGAGATCGCGTTTGGCGAAGTCGTCGAAGCCATCTCCACCGAAGACCACACGAAGCAACGAGGGGGTCAGCTGTTCGGTCCGGATGACGGTCATTCGCGCGGGGTGGGTCTTGCTCACATGTGTAGCCTACTGGCGTGACCCACGGCATCGACACGACTCAATTCGACCCCGAGATCCGCGCCCAGGACGACCTGTTTCGCCACGTGAACGGACCTTGGCTGCGCACCGAGCAGATCAAGCCCGACCGTGCCACCGCAGGCGCGTTCGTCGTGCTGGTCGATGAGGCCGAGGCCAGGGTTCGCGAGATCATCGAGACCGCGAGCAAGTCCCCACAGGACGACGAGCAGCGCAAGATCGGCGACCTCTACGCGAGCTTCATGGACGAGGCGCGGGCCGAGGAGCTCGGCGCCACTCCCCTGGAGCCCGAGCTCGCGCAGGTCGACGCCATCACCGACATCGCTGGATTCATCGCCACGCTCGGTGTGCTCGATCGCCAAGGTGTCGCCAGCGTCTTCGGCATGTACATCGGTCCGGACAGCGGCAATCCCGAGCGCTACATCACGCACCTCAACCAGGGCGGAACTGGACTCCCTGACGAGTCCTACTACCGCGAAGACGCCACGGCCGACATCCGTACGGCCTACGTCGGTCACGTGACCACGATGCTCGGTCTCGCTGGACTCAGCGACGCAGCCGACCGTGCGACACGGATCATGGCGCTCGAGACCAAGCTGGCGAGCCACCACTGGGACCGCGTGGCCTGCCGCGACGCCCAGAAGACATACAACCTGGTCACTCGAGACGATCTCCAGGCGCTGGCGCCGACATTCGACTGGGCGTCCTGGTCGGCCGGCGCGAAGGTCCCGGACCCGGTGATCGCCGAGGTCGTCATCGGCCAGCCGTCGTTCCTCGAGGGTCTCGAGACGCTGCTCGTCGAAGATGAGCTCGAGTCGTGGAAGGACTGGCTCCGCTGGCAGGTCGTCCGCAGCGGATCGCCGTACCTCTCGTCGGCGTTCGTCAACGCCAACTTCGAGTTCTACGGCCGGACCCTCAGCGGCACCGACGAGCTGCGCCCGCGCTGGAAGCGTGGCGTCGGCTTCGTCGAAGGCGCCATGGGTGAGGCTGTCGGTCGCATCTACGTACGCACTGAGTTCCCGCCCGCTTCGAAGGAGCGGATGACCGAGCTGATCGACAACCTCATCGAGGCCTACCGCTCCAGTATCACGGAGCTGCCGTGGATGAGTGACGAGACCAAGAAGCGGGCTCACGACAAGCTCAACTCCTTCGACCCCAAGATCGGTCACCCCGAGAACTTCCGCGACTACGACGCTCTCGAGACCGCGCCTGACGACCTGCTCGGCAACGCTCGCCGCGCGCTCGCGGTCGCAACAGATCGCGAGCTGGCGAAGATCGGGTCCCCGATCGACCGCGACGAGTGGTACATGACACCGCAGACCGTCAACGCCTACTACAACCCTACGATGAACGAGATCGTCTTCCCCGCCGCAATCCTGCAGCCGCCGTTCTTCCACGCTGATGCCGACGACGCAGTCAACTACGGTGCGATCGGCGCGGTGATCGGGCACGAGATCGGTCACGGCTTCGATGACCAGGGCTCGCACTACGACGGCACAGGCGCCCTCAACAACTGGTGGACCGACGAGGATCGCACTGCATTCGAGCAGCTCACGTCGGCCCTGATTGCCCAGTACGACGCCCTCTCGCCCGAGGGCGCCGACGGCATGAACGTCAACGGCTCTCTGACGATCGGCGAGAACATCGGCGACCTTGGCGGCCTCGGTATCGCCTACAAGGCGTTCAAGCTTTCCCAAGAATCCGACACGGCGGCCGACGGTCCGGACGAATCGATCGACGGGCTCACCCCCGACCAACGGTTCTTCATCTCGTGGGCGCAGGCCTGGCAGTCCAAGGTTCGCCCCGCGGAGACCATACGGCGTCTCACGGTTGATCCTCACTCGCCGCCCGAGTTCCGCTGCAATCAGGTCGTCCGCAACATCGACGCGTTCTACGACGCCTTCGGTGTGACGGCCGGTGACGCCGTCTGACTCGAACCAGAGGCGCGCGTCACCATCTGGTAGGCCGCGCTACTTCGTCGCTCCAGCGGCTCGTTCCTCGCCACTGCTGGGCTACGCCCAGGCGGCTGCCTTCGCTCGCTGGCGCTCGCTCGGCCAATTGTCACCTCCGCTACGTTGCTCTGATGAGCGACCTCAAGTCCGCAGATCCGGCTCAACGAAGGATCGTCCGTGTTCTGTCCGCAGTGCAGGTCATTGGTGGTATCGGCAACGGTGCCGGGCTCGCTGTCGGCGCCCTGCTGGTCAAGGACGTCAGTGGCTCTTCAGGGTGGTCCGGCATGGCTGTCGTCATGCTCACGCTCGGTGCAGCGGCATTCACGATCCCGATGGCGTCGATCGCCTCGCGTAGGGGCCGTCGGCCGGCCCTCACGCTGGGCTGGTTGTTCGGAGCCAGTGGCGCCGCCACCACCGTGCTGGGAGCCGAGCTCGACAGCCTGCCGGTCGTCCTGCTCGGGCTGGTGCTGTTCGGCGCCAGCACGGCCGCCAACCTCCAGTCCCGGTTTGCAGCCGTCGACCGTGCCCAGCCCGCGCAGATAGGTCGTGCACTGTCGCTCGTGGTCTGGTCCACCACGGTCGGTGCCGTCATCGGACCCAACCTCACGGGCCCCGGCGCAACCGTCGCCGAGCAAGTTGGCATACCCGATCTGGCCGGTCCGATGCTGTTCTCAGCCGCCGGATTCGCGATCGCGGGTCTTATGACCTTCGCGCTGCTTCGTCCCGATCCTCTCGTGTATGCCGCGGATGCCGTACCCGCAGCACGCGGAATACGCGCCGCCCTCCCCCACATCCGCGGACTGACGCTCACGGCCATCCTGGCGATCGCCGCGTCACATGCCGTGATGGTCTCGGTGATGGCGCTGACACCGGTGCACATGCAGGACCACGGTTCCTCGCTCGACATCATCGGACTGACGATCAGCCTGCACATCGCCGGCATGTTCGCCCTGTCGCCGGTCATGGGCTGGCTGAGCGATCGCTGGGGTGCAGGTCAGACGATCCTGCTCGGCCAGTCGATCCTGCTGCTCGCCACGTTCGTCGCCGGTACCTCAGGTCACTCCGAGGGCCAGATCATGCTCGGTCTCACCTTGCTGGGCATCGGCTGGTCCGCCTCCGTCATCGCCGGCGCGGCCATGCTGAGCGCCTCGCTGGATGTGTCGGTACGCCCGCTCGTCCAAGGCGTTTCCGACCTCTCGATGAACCTCGCAGGCGCCTTCGGTGGCCTCCTGGCTGGTGTCGTGGTCGCCACCACCGGCTTTGGCACCCTCAACGCCGCTGCGGCGGTCCTCACGATCCCCGTCGTCGCACTGGTGCTCTCGGGGCGCAGGGTCGCCGCCCAGGTCTAACGACGGAAGATGGTGAAACGGATCCAGTCCGTGACCGGGTAGATCGTACGGTGCAGAACCGCGTCAAAGGCGTCGGTCACACCGCCGAAACGCAGTGCGAGCCAGTCGCCAACCGGACCGAACCGGTCGCGCACCCACTCATCAATCCGCTCAAACGATTCGTCTGACGCAAAGAGGCACGTCACCGCGATCACAGCTGCTGACGACCATGGGGCGGCAAAGAGAATGGCAAAGATGACGTTGACCGTGATCGCCAGCGTGAGCACGATCCGGCGTGAGCTGGGATTGAGCAGCAGCGGCGCAAAGAACAGCTGAACGAAAAGCACTGTGTACGTGATGACAGCGAGCACGAACGTGCTTGAGCTCAACAGGTCAGACAGCCACGGGAACGGCCGATACTCGGGCAGCTGCATCGTGTAGTAGAGCGCGGTGCCGTGCTGCCACGACGTCTGGGCGATCTTGTCGAGACCGGCCGCAGAGTAGACAAGGATTGTCTGGACGGCGAGCGCGACCAACGCCAAGTTGTGCAGACTCGTCGACAGCCACTGCGGTAGAGCGTCCTCGCGAGGCGTGCGACTCCGCGCCTGCTTCGATCGCCGACGCGCATCCAGGGACCATACGTCAGCGGTGCGCATCAGGAGCAGCCACAGGAGCGTCAGCCGGACCAGGTTGTCACCCTCACCTCCAACCACAGGGTTCTGCCCGACGATCGCGATGAAGCCGACGAACGTCACGACATTCGCAGCCTTCGTCCGCCAGCCGAGAAGGAACGCGAACGCCGCGAGCATGGTCAGGACATACACGATGGTCAAGATGTCGGGGCTGACGTCCTTGAGGACAGCGAGCTCGGGGAAACGGCTGATGGCACGCGCCGGCTCAGCCCAGATGGACGCCTGCCCGACCCAGAGGTCGCGAGTCGTGAAGTTGGCGGCCAGCAGACCCAGCACAGCCGCGCCCGTTCCGATGCGGCACGCCGCAGCGCCGTACAGGGCGTGCTTCTCCTGCATGACCCAGTTCTCGAGACGCTCGCGCGCCACAGCCGCCGAGTCGATCTGGTTCCACACGAAGTCGCGGACCATGTCAGCCCCTCACGTACGAGTCGAAGGGAGACTGGGCTTCAACCGAACCACGGAAGAGAGGGCGCCACCCAAAGCTGAACCACAGGTAGTCGACATCCTCGATCTTGGTGTCGCGTCGCTTCGAGTACTCCGGCACGCTTCGCCGACCCACCTTGAACTGCAGCTGAACGATGTTGCCCTCCCATTTCGAAGTTGCGTACAGAGACGCGAACTGCGTTGCCATCTGGTCGTATGCCATGTGGTTCTGCACGACAGCCGGGTTGTCGCCCGCCTTGTTGAGCGCGGCCGCCCGGTCAGCCGCCGAGTCGCTGGCCCTGGATGCTCGCACGATCTTCCTCTGTTCAGGTTCGAGGGCGAACATCGACCGGTTGAGATTGGTCGCCAGCCGTCGCGCGATCAGGTGAACGCGAGCGGGGTTGGGGTTGAACCTCACGTCGCGCACATCCTTTTTGGTCAGGTCCACCCATTTGGTCGGCTTTGCCTTCGCCTTCCCGTCCTTGATGAGCACCCGAACCAGAAAGGACTCATCGACGAACTGGACGCTGGGATCAACGGTGTCAACGTCCTGCTGGAAGTACGGATCGACATACGACGCCAGGTTGCGCGAGCCAACGAGATCACGGATCGGGCTGGATGGTGCAAGCCAGAGCATCAGCAGTGCCGAGTGGAGCGCCACGAGAAGTGCCAGCCCGGTGACCAATCGCCGTTGCCACGGACGCACGGGTTCGTGGACGTCAGGCATGGGCTCCATCCTAGGGCGTAGACGCACAACTGCCGGTGACCCCTAGGGGCCACCGGCAGCCGTGTCAGGCGTTGCTATCAGATCTGAAGGCGACGCTTTTCGTTCAGCAGGACAGTTGCACCGAAGAGCAGCAGTCCGAGACCCAGCATCCAGAACGGAAGCAGGTTGGGCGATCCCGTTGCCGGGAGCGTCGTGGTCACGTCGGCGTCAGCCTGGCTGTCAGCGTCCGCCGCAGCGTCTGCGTCGACATCAACATCAGCATCAACATCGGCGTCGACATCCACGTCAACGTCCTGGTCGACATCCACGTCAACGTCCTGGTCGACGTCTACGTCAGCCGGAGCGTCCTCGTCATCTGCAGCCGCAGTGCGGTTCGGACCGCACGTGACGTTGGCGATGTCGAGCACGCTGTTTCCGTCGAGTAGATCCAGGTGCAGTGCCGTGACCTTGATGACGGCTTGCGGCTTGTTGACTGGCGAGGAGACAGGGGCGTCGTTCTCGTCCAGCTGCTGGTTGACCGTGCCTGACACCAGCGGCGCGATTCCGTTGCCGATCGGTGTCAGCAGCGGCTCTTCGAGCTCGTCAACCAGTGCAATGAGGAGTTGTTCCTTGATCGGGCCGAGAATCAGCTCCAACCCGGTGAGAACGGCGTCGAGTCCAGCGTTGCTGCTGAACGAGGCGATGAGGCCATCGACGATGTCGGTTGCAATCTGCTGCGCGGCTTCATCGGAGTTGACAACAAGGTTGGAGTTGGGCGTGGCGTCGACGTCGATCGGGATGAAGATCGTCTCGTCGCCGACGTTCAGCACCAGGTCGGCAATGCTGCTGTCGCCGGTCGCGGACGTCGGAGTGGCCTCACATGTTGCCGAGGCAGCAGGAACGCTCAGCGAGACCGGCAACGCTCCGTCGACGCCCGCAAGCGCGGTCTGCAGAGCCTCATTCAGTGGAACGATGAGCGGCGAAAGCGCCTCGACTGTGGTTCCGAGAGTGTTCGCAAGGGGGGTGAGCACATCGCTGAGGTCAGCATCCGCAAGACCTGCAGCGATAGCCTCGAGGTCAAGTGCCGGTCCGAGCGTCGCGAAGTCGATCGGCGCCGTGGTGGCGGCGGCTTCGGACGTGCCGTCGGCGTCGGCGGAAGCCTCCTGTGCGTAGGCCTCGACACCAGGTGTCACGAGTCCCGTGTCGCACTTGTCGGCAGGTGCGCCATTGGGTGCGCCTGGGTTCTCGGCGGCGCACTCGTCCCGGTTCAAGATCGGGTCGAACAGCGGGCCGGTGCCCCTCACGGACTGGGCCGTTGCGTGCGAGACGTGGTCAGGCGATGCCTGTGCAGAGAACGACAGTCCAGCGGTCACGATCAACGTGACAAGACCGACCGCGATCGAGTTCTTGGCGAGCTTGTTCCTCATCCGAGAGGCTCCTTGGTTGTTTTAAAGTTTGGGCACCCTGTTGGACGCCCAGAACACGTAAAGGGATAGCGAGTGGGAGATCGCTATGAGGTATTCAACCACATTCTCAGGTTCGAGTAGAACGACCTCGCGGATCTTGATACCCAAACGTCACACTTCCGACGCGGATTTCGGGGAAATTCTTCGGTTTCGTTGATTTTGGAGCCATTTCAGCCCTCGGACCCACGAACGGTCACTCACCAGGATCATGTCGACCGCGATCATCACGAGCGAGAAGTACAAGATGCCCATGAAGATGCCGATTCCGAGGTGCATCCCGGTGATCAGCACGAGCGCGATCATGCGCGTCGGGCGATAGATCAGCAGCACCGGGAAGAACAGCTGGACGACCACGGCCATGTAGGTGGCGCCCGCAATGATCGGGGCGCTCGCGTACACGGGGTGCAACCAGTCGTTCCAGGGCGAGTACGCATCCGTCTGCAACGGGTAATAGACCGCAGTGCCGTCACGCCACACCGTGCTCTGCAGCTTCCAGAAGGCTGATCCGACGTAGACCATCACGACCTGGTGAATGATCAGGATCACTGCCGAGTTGTGCAGGGTCGCGCTGAACCAGTCAGGCATCAGCGGCTTGACTCCGCCGCGACGCGCCTGGAGCCTCGCATCGAGCGACCACTGCCGGCCCGCGTCGGTAAAGCAGATGTAGAGAAGGACCATGCGGAGCACTGCGTCGCCGCCTGAGCCAACGAATGGGTTGGACACGTACAGCGACAACCACAGGAACAAGGTCATCACTGCGGAAGCTCGCGTATAGAGCCCGACCATGAGAAGCAGTCCGAAGATGATCGTGACGATGTATGCCAGGTCGAACATGTGGCCGTCGAGGCGCTTGAACAGATCGAGGAACAAAGGCCAGCTCTTGGAGTTGCGCACCTGTTCGGTCCAGCTGGCACCGTCCCCCCACGTGTAGTGGCGGTCCGGCCAGTTCACGATGAGCTGGCTCGCGACGATGAATCCCAGGATCATCCGCGTGACGGCGACTCCGTACGTCGACCGCTTGTCATCCGTCAACCAT
>JBBSJW010000056.1:0-19831 GCA_038256885.1 Propionibacteriales bacterium | reverse complement strand
TCGCCAAATCCGGCGAGGTCGACAGCGATCACGTCGTAGGACTCCGCAAGCTGCTCGAACACCGGGTTCCACGCCTGGCGACGGTGGCCAATGCCGTGGATGAGGACGAGCGGCTCGCCGGATCCCTTGCGGGTGTAGGCCAGTTCGGAGTACATGTGTGCCTTTCGGGGCGGTCCTAAGAACGTGACACTCATGATGACACATACACGTACCAACGGTATGTGACCTACGCCCCATCGAGGCGCTCCACTTGAAACCGTGACAGTACTACTGTCACAATCACGCTGTGACCACAACAGAATGCACCGGCCCTCTCGCTGGCGTCCGTGTCGTCGAGCTCGTCGGCATCGGGCCAGGCCCGTTCGCCGGAATGCTGCTTGCCGATCTCGGCGCTGATGTCATCCGCGTCGACCGACCCGGAGGCAATGCCCTCCAGGTGTCGGTCCCGGAAAAGGACATCCTGAGCCGCGGCCGCCCCTCAGTAGCCGTCAACATCAAGGACCCTCGCGGTGTCGAGGTCGTCCTCCAGCTCGTCGAGAAGGCAGACGTCCTGATCGAGGGGTTCCGCCCCGGTGTCACCGAACGCCTCGGCCTCGGCCCGGAGGACTGCTTCGCCCGCAACCCGCAGCTCGTCTACGGACGTATGACGGGATGGGGTCAGGACGGGCCGCTCGCGCACACCGCCGGTCACGACATCAACTACATCTCGATCGCCGGCGCCCTCGACACGATGGGCCGCGCCGGTGGCCCCCCGCAGATCCCGCTGAACCTGCTCGGCGACTTCGCGGGCGGCTCGATGTACCTCGTGACAGGTGTGCTCGCCGCACTTCTCCACGCCAAGAACGGCGGCAAGGGCCAGGTCGTCGATGCCGCCATCACCGATGGCGTTGCACACCTGCTCGCGATGCCGATCGGCATGATGCAGGTCGGCTCGTGGAATGCCGCGCGAGGCACCAACCTGCTCGACTCCGGTGCCCCGGTCTATGACGTGTACGAGACGTCCGACGGACGGTGGATGTCGGTCGGCCCGCTCGAGCCGCAGTTCTATGACGTCATGGAAAACGTGCTCAAGGCCGCGATCCCCGGTCTCGAGCTTCCCAGCCGCTGGGACCTCGAGGAGTGGCCCGCGCTCAAGAAGGCACTTGACGAGGCGTTCGGCACCAAGACGCAGGCTGAGTGGACGGCGTTGTTCGACGGCACCGACTCGTGCGTGGCACCTGTCGTGCCGATCAACGAGGCCCCCGCACATCCGCACAACGTGGCCCGCGGTACGTACGTCGAGCACGGCGGTCTCGTGCAGCCGGCACCCGCACCACGCTTCTCCGAGACCCCCGCCCACCTCACCACTCCGCCGGTGAAGGCGGGCACCAATACTGCCGAGGCACTCGCTGCCTGGGGCATCGCTGACATCGATTCACTGATTGCCGACGGCGTCGCCGTTCAGGCCGACTGACCACCCACCACAAAGAGGCAACCCATGAAGCGCACGATTTTTGAAGCCGACCACGACTCGTTCCGCGACACCGTGCGAGCGTTCTGCGAGAAGGAGATCGCTCCTCACCACGAGCAGTGGGAGAAGGACTCGATCGTCCCGCGCGAGGTGTGGACCAAGGCTGGAGAGCTGGGCCTCCTGGGCTTCATGATGCCGGAGGAGTACGGCGGTGGCGGGATGCACGATTTCCGTTTCAACGCCGTCCTGCAGGAAGAGATCACCAAGGTAGGCGGCAGTGGTGTCGGCTTCGCGATCCAGACCGATCTCGTCTCCGGCTACCTGCTGAAGTACTGCACCGACGAGCAGAAGGCGCGCTGGTTCCCGAAGTTCTGCTCCGGCGAGATGATCACCGCGATCGCGATGACCGAACCGGGAACTGGTTCGGACCTGCAGGGCATCCAGACCACAGCGGTCAAGGACGGTGACGAGTACGTCATCAGCGGCGCCAAGACGTTCATCACCAACGGCATCAACGCCGACTTCGTGATCGTGGTCGCCAAGACCGACCCCGAGGCCGGAGCCCTGGGCTTCTCCTTGATCGTCGTCGAGCGCGGCGCCGAAGGATTCGAGCGCGGACGCAACCTCGACAAGATGGGCCTCAAGGCACAGGACACCGCCGAGCTGTTCTTCGACAACTGCCGCGTTCCGACGTCCAACCTGCTGGGAGAAGAGGGCCAGGGCTTCATCTACCTGATGGACAACCTTCCCCAGGAGCGCATGACGATCTCGGTCGTCGCCGCAGCCGCCTGCCGTCAGATGATCGACATGACGGTGGAGTACGTGAAGGAGCGCAAGGCATTCGGCAAGCCGATCGGCTCGTTTCAGAACTCACGCTTCGTGCTCGCCGAGCTCGAGACAGAGCAGCAGATCGCCCAAGTCTTTGTCGACAAATCGATTACCGAACTCAACGCGGGCACCCTCACGGTCGCCGAAGCCGCGATGGGTAAGTGGTGGACCAGCGAGCTGCAGAAGAAGACGGCCGATCAGTGCCTGCAGCTGTTCGGCGGCTACGGCTACATGAGCGAGTACCCGATCTCGAAGGCGTTCCTCGACACCCGCATCCAGACGATCTACGGCGGCACGACTGAGATCATGAAAGAGATCATCGGCCGCGGAATGGGGCTCTAGTCTGTGGGCATGTCTGACGTAGAGCGCCCTCTGCTCGAAGGGTCTGTTGCGGTCCGCGGCGGTCGGCGACTTTCGTTTGCTGAGTTCGGTACGCCTCGAGGCGCCGCCATCATGTGGATGCACGGCACTCCTGGCGCGCGGCGACAGGTCCCGCTCGAGGCCCGGCGCTTTGCCTTGGAGCACGACGTCCGAATCATCGGAATAGACCGGCCGGGCATCGGAACCTCGACGCCCCACCTGTACGACAACGTGCTCGACTGGACTGGCGATCTGTCGTTGTTGGCTGATCACTTGGGCATCGATACCTTGCGCATCATCGGCCTCTCCGGTGGCGGCCCCTATGCCCTTGCGGCAGGGGCGGCGATCCCCGAACGGGTACACGCGGTCGGCGTGCTCGGCGGCGTTGCGCCGCGGGTGGGCAAGGACGCCATTGGTGGCGGGCTGCCTGCGCTCGCTCCGTTTGCTGCCCCGGTGATCAGAGCTACCAGGGTGCCGCTCAGCTATTTTCTGGCCGCGGGCATCAGGATCGTTCGTCCGTTCGGTGGATTGGCATTGGACGCATACGGGGCTGTGCAGCCGCGCGGCGACAAGGAGCTCCTCGCGCGCCCCGAGTTCAAGGCGATGTTTCTTGACGATCTGCTGAACGGCGCGCGGTTCCAAGTGGGTGCACCGCTTGCCGACATCATCTTGTTCAACCGGCACTGGGGATTCGACCTTGCTGACGTCACGGTCCCGGTGCGCTGGTGGCATGGCGACGCTGACCACATCATTCCCCACCGCCACGGTGTCCACTGTTCGGAGCGACTACCGAACGCAACGTTCGCCACGATAGATGGTGAGTCTCACCTCGGAGGTATGGGAGCGGCCGCCGAGGCGCTGAGCGCGCTGATGGGCCTGGGCCCGCGCAGCACGCGCGTGGCTGCCAATTAAGACCTGCGGCGGATCGTCTCGCGCTTGGCCTCGTCGACGGCGGTCTCGTACGCCGTCACGAGGGCGGCGATCGTCAGAGGCTTGAACCGCTCGATCATCGTGGTGATGGCCTCGGGCGGCTGACCCGATGACTTGAGGTGCGGCCAGACCGTCGTACGGAACAGCTCGGTGAGCTCGGTCGCCATGGCCTGACCGTGCTCGGTGATGATGCGCCGTGCGGCGAGCGCTGCTTCGGTCGGAAGCCCGACGTCGAGGAACTGGACACCGACAGCCAGGTGGGCCGGCGCGACCTGGAAGACGTCCTCGACCGGGGTCGGCTCAATCACGCCGATTGCCACGAGCAGCTCGAGGTCGTCGTCCGACAGCTCGCGGCCTGTGCGCTTGAGGAGTTCCGGACGGGTGACCGTCTCGGGGAGGTCGGGCATCCAGGGCGCGAGCAGGGTGCGGTGGAGGGCGACCTGTTCGGGGGTGGCATCGCCCGGGATGTTCTCGAGGTAGCCCTCGATTGCCGACAGCGTGAAGCCGTGCGCCTGCAGCTCACGAACCAGCTCGAGGCGGGCGAGATGATCAGGTCCGTAGTAGCCGTTGCGGCCCTCACGCCTTGGTGGCGGAATCAGTCCGCGGCCGGCGTAGAAGCGCACCGTACGCACCGTCATCCCGACGCGCGACGCGAGCTGCTCGACGCTCAGGGTCTCGACCGGTGCCGGATTCATAGGGCTGAGACTAGCCGTGACTAGCACCACAACCCCCGACGGTTGGACAATGACAGTGTTGGTGTCACAATCGTTCTTACGTCACACCTGATCTTGAATCACGAAGTGGCGAGTCACCTTTCTCACTGCGAGGACACATTCATGACTGAGGCATTTGTCTACGACGCCATCCGCACCCCGCGTGGTCGCGGCAAGAAGACCGGATCACTCCACGAGGTCAAGCCGATCACGCTGATCACCGGCCTGATCGATGAGATCCAGAAGCGCAATCCAACGCTCGACCCGAATGGCGTCGATGACGTCGTGCTCGGCGTCGTGTCGCCGGTCGCCGATCAGGGTGGCGACCTCGCCAAGACCGCAGCTCTGGCTGCGGGACTGCCTGACACGGTTGCCGGCGTTCAGCTCAACCGGTTCTTCGCCTCGGGCCTCGAGGCCGTCAACCAGGCCGCAGGCCGCATCCGCTCCGGGTGGGAAGACCTGATCTTCGCCGGTGGCGTCGAGTCGATGAGCCGCGTGCCCATGGGCTCCGACGGTGGCGCCTGGGCCATGGATCCCCGTACGGCGTTCGACACCTCGTTCGTCCCGCAGGGCATCGGCGCTGACCTGATCGCCACGCTCGAGGGCTGGAGCCGTACCGACGTCGACACGTTTGCCGCCGAGTCACAGGCTCGCGCCGCCAAGGCGATCGCCAACGGCTACTTCAACAAGTCGGTCATTCCCGTCAAGGACGAGAACGGCCTGACGATCCTCGACCATGACGAGTTCGTACGCGAGGGCACGACGGTCGAAAGCCTCGCCGGTCTGCCCGCCTCCTTCGCCGGCATCGGCGAGATGGGTGGCTTCGACGCGGTCGCACTGGAGCAGTACCACCAGGTCGAGCGCATCAACCACGTTCACCACGCCGGCAACTCGTCCGGCATCGTCGACGGTGCTGCGCTCGTCGCGATCGGTAGCGAGGCCGCCGGCAAGCGCCACGGACTTACCCCGCGTGCCCGTATCGTCTCGGCTGCCGTCTCCGGCGCTGACCCGACGATCATGCTGACCGGTCCGGCCCCCGCCTGCCGCAAGGCACTCGACAAGGCTGGCCTGACGGTCGAAGACATCGACCTGCTCGAGATCAATGAAGCGTTCGCCGCTGTCGCGATGCGCCTCATGAAGGATCTCGACTTCCCGCACGAAAAGACCAACGTCAACGGTGGCGCGATCGCGATGGGCCACCCGCTGGGTGCAACCGGCGCGATGATCCTCGGCACCCTCATCGACGAGCTCGAGCGCCGCGATCAGCGCTATGGCCTCGCCACGCTCTGCGTTGGTGGCGGCATGGGCATCGCGACCGTCGTCGAACGAATCTGAAATCGGACAAGGACTCCATACACATGACGAATACCGCTGACGCCGTCCGCTACGAAGTTGCCGACGGCATCGTCAACCTGATCCTGGACGACCCGAGCCAGAGCGCCAACACGATGAACCCGGCCTACAGCTCGGCCATGGCCGCTGCCGTCGACCGGCTCGCCAAGGAGATCGCCGACAACCCCGACTCCATCAAGGGCGTCATCGTCTCCTCGGCGAAGAAGACCTTCTTCGCCGGTGGCGACCTGAAGCTCATGACGCAGGCCAAGCCCGCCGACGCCGAAGACATCTTCGCCAACGTCGAGGGCATCAAGGCCACCTTGCGAAAGCTCGAGACGGTCGGCAAGCCGGTTGTCGCCGCGATCAACGGCGCTGCGCTCGGAGGTGGACTCGAGATCGCGCTCGCCTGCCACTACCGCGTCGCCGCTGAAGGTCGCTACGAGATCGGTCTCCCCGAGGTCACACTCGGCCTCCTCCCCGGTGGAGGCGGAGTCACTCGTACGGTCCGCATGCTCGGTATCGCCGACGCCCTGCTCAAGGTTCTCCTCGAGGGCGCTCGCATGAAGCCGTCGCAGGCCAAGGAAGTCGGCCTCATCGACGAAGTCGTCGCCACGCAGGACGACCTGATCCCGGCCGCCAAGGCCTGGATCGAAGCCAACAAGGACAACGAAGAAGCGTCGGTCAAGCCGTGGGACCGCAAGGGCTACAAGATGCCCGGCGGAACTCCGAAGACCCCGGCCTTCGCTGCGAACCTGCCAGCCTTTCCGGCCAACCTGCGCAAGCAGGTCAAGGGTGCTGACTACCGCGCTCCGAAGAACATCCTCAGTGCCGCAATCGAGGGTGCTTCGGTCGACTTCGACACGGCCAGCCGCATTGAGTCGCGCTACCTCGTCGAGCTCGTCGTCGGTCAGCAGTTCAAGAACATGACACAGGCGTTCTTCTTCGACCTGGGCGCCATCAACGCGGGCGGTTCACGTCCCGACGGCATCGAGAAGAAGAAGTTCACCAAGGTCGCCGTCCTCGGCGCCGGCATGATGGGCGCCGGCATCGCGTACGTGTCTGCCAAAGCCGGTATGGAGGTCGTCCTCAAGGACGTCAGCCTCGAAGCCGCCGAGAAGGGCAAGCAGTACAGCGAGAAGCTCCTCGACAAGCAGCTCGCCAAGGGCCGACTGACGCAGGAGAAGAAGGACGCATTCCTCGCCCTGATCACCCCGACTGCCGACTACGCAGACCTCAAGGGCTGCGACATCGTCGTCGAGGCCGTCTTCGAGTCGGTCGAGCTCAAGCACTCGGTGTTCGCCGAGCTCGAGCCGATCGTCAACGCCGACGCGCTGCTGGGCTCCAACACCTCGACGCTGCCGATCACCGGTCTCGCCGAAGGTGTTCAGCGTCCCGAGGACTTCATCGGTATTCACTTCTTCTCGCCGGTCGACAAGATGCCGCTGGTCGAGATCATCGCCGGCGCCAAGACCAACGACAAGACGATTGCTCACGCGCTCGACTACGTCCAGGCCATAAAGAAGACCCCGATCGTCGTCAATGACAGCCGCGGCTTCTTCACCAGCCGCGTCATCGGCCACTTCATCAATGAAGGCCTCGGCATGCTGACCGAGGGCATCAGCCCGGTGTCGATCGACCGGGCTGCAACCCAGTCGGGCTACCCGACCGGACCGCTGCAGCTCAGCGACGAGCTCAACCTCGAGCTGATGAAGAAGATCCGCGTCGCCTCGCAGAAGGCTGTCGAGGAAGAAGGCGGAGTGTGGCCTGCCACGCCGTCCGACGAAGTCGTCGACCGCATGATCGAGCTCGGTCGCTCGAGCAAACTCGTCGGCAAGGGCTTCTTCGAGTACGACGAGAACGGCAAGCGGACCGGCCTTTGGCCCGGCCTGGCCGAGGAGTTCCCGGTCGCCTCTGAGCAGCCTGACTTCCAGGACCTCAAGGATCGTCTGGTGTTCGTGATGTCGCTCGACACGGTTCGCTGCCTCGAAGAGAACGTGCTGCGCACCGTGGCCGACGCCAACATCGGCTCGATCTTCGGGATCGGCTTCCCGCCGCTGCTGGGTGGAGCGCTGCAGTACATCAACGGCTACGAGGCGCCTGACGGTCGTATCGGTGTCGAGGCGTTCACAGAGCGTGCTCAGGACCTGGCCGCCACGTATGGCGAGCGCTTCGAGCCGCCAGCACTGCTGCTCGACAAGGCCAAGAACGGCGAGAAGTTTGCCTGAGGTCGAGGCCGGCCGCGGCCGAGCGCCGAAGGCAGGTTGAGGTGCGCGCCGAAGGCGCCAGGGACGAAACCTCGTGAGCGGAATCGTCAACGCACGAAAAGAAGGACCCGCGAGCTCAGCTCGCGGGTCCTTCTGCGTCAGAGGCGAGTCAGCTGCACCGGCTGACCGTCCTTCGGAAATGGCAGCGAGTGGTAGTTCATCGGTGCCTCGTAGTCGGGATCGACGGTCCACGAGTAACGTCGCAGAAGGTGGTGCATCACGGTTTTGACCTCTGCGCCGGCGAAGAACATGCCGAGGCACTTGTGGACACCGCCACCGAAGGGCTCCCATGCGTGGCGATGCACCTTGTCCTCGCGGCGGTGCTCCGCGAAGCGTTCGGGGTCGAACTTCTCCGGGTTCGGCCACAGCTCGTCCATGTGGTGCGAGAGATGCATCATCACCGCGACGAGACGCCCCTTCGGGATCGTGTAGCCCATCACCTCGGTCTCCTTGACAGTCCTTCGCGCGAGAACAGGAACCGGCGGGACCAGCCGCAGGCATTCCTTCATCACGAGGTCGATCGACGTCAACCCGTCGAGCTCAGCCAAGGTGGGGTTCTTGGGAAGTTCCATGGCCTCTGCGCGGCAACGCTCTTGCCACTCGGGGTGCTGGCCCAGCCGCTGCATGATCCCGGCGACGGTGATCGTTGTCGTGTCATGGGCCGCCATCAGCAGGAAGATCATGTGGTTGACGACGTCCTCGTCGGAGAATCGTTCCCCGTCATCGGTGGTCACCTGGCACAGCACCGAGAACAGGTCGGCGCCGGGATTGGCCCGCTTCTCGGGCAGCTGGCGGTTGAGGAACTCTTCGAGCAAAGCCCGCCCACGGATGGCCTTGCCCCAACGGGTCCCCGGCACGTTGATGCGGAGCAGCGAGGTCGCTGACTGCACGCAGTCGATGAACGCCTGGTTGACCCGGTCCAGCTCGTCGGTCGTGGCGAGGTCCGCGCCGCCCATGAACACGGCGGTCGCGAGCTCGAGAGTCAGCTCCTTGAGGGCGGGGTAGGCGCGAAAGTCTGCTCCGGCTTCCCAGCGTTCCAGCCCTGTGGCGACGGCCGGTTGAAGGGCCGCGGTGTAGCGCTCGAGGTGCTCGCGCGTGAAGGCCGACTGCATGATGCGGCGGTGCCGGTGGTGCTCCTCGAAGTCGAGCAGCATCAGGCCGCGGTCGAAGAACGGGCCCACCAGATAGCCCCAGCCCTGCCCGCTCGAGAACGCCTTGTCCGCATTGCGCATTGCAATGTCGCAGGCATCGGGTCCCAGGAGCGCAGTCCACCGCTTGCCGATGAAGTCGATGTCAGACACCGGCCCGTACGTGTCGTGTTGCTCGCGCATCATGCCCAGGGGATCGCGGATGTAGGCCAGAGTCCGGCCGACATACGGAATGCCGCGACGACGCGGCGGTCTGACAGGCGCGCTGGTGACCGACATGCCGCCATCTTGATTCAGACAGGACGCCCTGTCAATATGTGTGCATGGCAGTCAAGCATGGTGTGTACGGTGGCGTCAGCGCCGAGGACCGCAAGCTCGCGCGGCGAGCCAGGTTGCTGGATGCGACTCTCGAGGTCTGGGGTCGTGAGGCTGGTCCCCCGGTCACCATGACCCGCGTCTGCGCCGAGGCGGGGCTGACCGAGCGCTACTTCTATGAGAGCTTCACGAGTCTCGACCAGGCCCAGATCGCGGTCATGGAGCGTGTCGCCGAGGAGATCGCCGAACGTACCGTCTCCGCACTCGGGTCGACCGCGGGTGGCCCGACGGAGCGAGTTCGCGCTGCTATCGGTGCCTTCGTGCAGATCCTCACGGATGATCCGCGCAAGGGACGGGTCGCGATCGTCGAGTCGGCCAGCGTCGAAGCCGTCCGTGCTCCCCGGGCCCGCATGTTGCGCCAGTTCGCTGAGCTCGCTGCGCACGAGGCGCGCGAGCTGTACGGGCCGCAAGCCTGGAGCGAGGCAGAGGGACGACTCGCGGCGACGATGTTCATCGGCGGACTCGCCGAGCTGGTGACCACCTGGATCGAGGGCACGCTCGAGGCAACACCGGACGACATCATCGAAGCTGCGACGCACCACTTCACGTCGACTGCCCACCGGTAGTGTGATGTATTCGAGAGTCAAGGAGAGGCTCGCCTAAGTTAGGCTGACCTTCGTAAATCACAAACGAAGGGTAGTTCTGTGTCCCAATTCAGCCGCCGCGCCGTAGCCGTCAGCAGTACGCCGATGGTTGCCCCGAGAGGTCGCCATCACGCCCGGGCGGAGGCTGCTCTCACGCGCTAGCGTCGAGGTATGACTGCTGACACCGAACGATCTGTCGACCTGAGCCGCACCGGCAAGGCGACGTTCAGGGCCACCAACGTACGCGGCGGGACGCTCGACTTCGGCGAGGGCAAGGATGCCGACTTCACTCCGGTCGAGCTGCTGCTCGTGGCCATCGCCGGATGCAGCGCGATCGACGTGGACTACCTGGTCGGCAAGCGCGTCGACCCGTCGTCGTTCGACCTCTCGATCCGTGCCGACAAGACCCGTGACGACCTCGGCAACCGGCTGACCGACATCAAGGTGAAATTTGACCTGACGTTCCCGGAGGGCGCCGCCGGCGAACGCGCCAAGGAGATTCTGCCTCGTGCAATTGCCCAGTCGCACGATCGCCTGTGCACCGTCACTCGCACGGTCATCGTCGGCACACCGGTCGAGTCCGTCATCGTCGACTAGCGCTCGAGTGCCTCTGCAGCCTTGGCGATGTTCTTCTGCATCGAGCCGAAGATGATGCCGTGGAACGGGTAGACGGCCCACCAGTAGAGGTGGCCGAACAACCCTCGCGGATGGAACAACGCTCGGTGGTGAAACGTCGTCGTGCCCCCGTCCGTCGACCCGACCTGCAGCTCGAGCCACGCGAGTCCGGGGAGTCTCATCTCGGCCCGGAGGCGTACGAAGGAATGATCGTCGGTCTCCTCGACCCGCCAGAAGTCGAGCGCGTCACCGACGACCAGGTCCCTGGGGTTGCGGCGGCCGCGCCGCAGCCCGGGGCCGCCGACCATGCGGTCGAGCAGACCGCGCACCCACCAGGCGAGCGCCCACGAGTACCACCCGTTCTGACCACCGATGCCCTCGATGACCTGCCACAGGTGAGCGGGGCTCGCGGCGACCTCGCGAGTGCGCTCGTCCTTGTAGAGCGAGCCGCCCGCCCAGTCCGGGTCAGTCGGCAGGCCCTCGGCGGGGGCGCCGGCGGTTGCGGCCGACGACCACGAGGTCGGCACGTCGAGGTTTTGGATCTTGGTCAGCGCGAGCTCGACCGCTCGGTCGAAGTCGATCAGGCCGTCCGGAGGATCAGGAACGTACGAGGCGATGTCGTGCTCGGCGGCAACCACCTCGTTCCGCAGTGACTCGACGAGAGGGCGGGCCAGGCTCGCCGGCACCGGAGTGATCAGCCCGACCCAATGGCTCGACAGGCTGGGGCTCAGCACGGGTACCGGCAGCACGCGCCGCTTGGGCAGCCCGGCGATCGAGGCGTACCGCTGCATCATGTCGAAGTAGGTCAGGACGTCCGGACCTCCGATGTCGAAACGACGATTGACGTCGTGCGGCAGGTCGGCGCACCCAACGAGGTAGCGCAGCACGTCCCGGATCGCGATCGGCTGGATGCGGGTGTGGACCCATTTGGGCGTGACCATCACCGGGAGCCGCTCGGTGAGATAGCGCAGCATCTCGAACGACGCCGAGCCCGAGCCGATGACGACCCCCGCCTGAAGCACGGCAGCGGGAACGCCCGACGCGAGCAGGACGTCGCCGACCTCCTTGCGGGAGGCGAGGTGCTCCGAGAGCTCCTCGCCCTCGGGGATCATCCCGCCCAGGTACACGATGCGCCGCACTCCGGCACGTTTCGCTTCATCGGCGAATGATGACGCCATCTCGCGTTCCGTGTCGCCGAAGTTGTCGCCGGTCCCGATCGAGTGCAGCAAGTAGTAGGCGACATCAACACCGTTCAGGGCAGTGCGCACGTCGGCTGGGTCTGAAGCGTCGCCCTGCACGATCTCGACGTCACCAGACCATACGTGGGCCCGTGCCTTGCGTTCGTCGCGCACCAACACACGCACTTCGTGGCCTACCGTCACGAGTTCGGGAACAAGGCGGCCGCCCACATAGCCGGTGGCTCCAGTGACAAGACTGCGGGTCGGGCTCATCTCTCGAGTGTTCGTGAGATGGGCCCGACCCGCGACTTGAACGGGTGTGATCTAGGCCTTGCCGTCGTACGCGTCCTGGAGGCCCTGGACGCTGAGGCGCTTCATCTGCATCATCGCTGCCTGAGTGCGGCCGGCCTTTTCGGGGTCCGGGTCACCCATGAGCCTGCCGAGGATTGACGGTACGACCTGCCATGACAGCCCGAACGCGTCCTTGAGCCAGCCGCAGTCGTCCTGATGGCCGCCACCCTGGATCAGCCCATCGGAAATCTCGTCGACCTCCTGCTGGGTCTCGACGCCAACCGAAAGTGAGAACGCCTCGGTCAGCTGGTGGGCAGGTCCGCCGTTCATCAGAACGAGTTCCTGACCCTGGATCTTGATCGTCGCGATGAACAGCTTGCCGTCGGGCATACGTGATTCGTCGAGGACCTCGGCGTCCGGGAAGACCGTCTGATAGCGCTCGATGGCGTGGTCGGCGTTGTCGTTGAACCAGAGGAACGGGGTGACGGTTGTCATGATGCTTCTCCTTCAATGGGGCTGTTGCGGAACTTTGCTGGTGTGGCGAGCAGGGCGTCGAGCTTGTAGAGCGCCTGGTTCCAGCCGACGGCGCTGTTCTCGCGCATCTCTTCGGGCATCGGGCCCTGGTTGATCTCGAGGCGAGTACCCTCGCCTTCCGGTATGAACTCGATCGAGAGCGTCATCCGGGTGCCGTCCTCGAGCCCAGGGAATCCCTGGGCGATCTCGTAGCCGACCAGCAGCCGGTTCTCGACGACCTCGGTGAACGTCGCGTCGATGGGCGCCCGCCAGTCGGGGTCGTCCTTGCCGACCATCGTCATCCGCCAGTGGCCGCCGACGGAGGCATCGACCGAGACGGTGCTGAGGGGAACCGTGAACATCAGCGGTCCGAACCACTGGGAGAGCTGCTCGGGATCGGTGAAGGCCCGGTAGACGAGCTCCGGCGGAGCGTCGAAGTATCGCGAGATGGTCACGTCGTACGACTGGTCAGTCATCGGTGTCGTCTTCCTTGTCGGTGGTTTCCGTGTCCTGCAGTGCTTGCTTCATCGATGCCAGGTGGGCGTCGAGACGGGCGAAGCGTTCGTCCCACAGATGGCTCAGGTGCTCCATCCAGGTCGTCGCCTCCTTCAGTGGCTCGGCTCGCAGGCTGCTCGTACGCCATTGCGCCTGTCGGTCGCGAGCGATCAGACCGGCCGCCTCAAGCACTTTGAGGTGACGGGAAATTGCCGGGAGGCTGATGGGGAACGGTTCGGCGAGCTCGGTGACGGTTGCGTCGCCATCTCCGAGTCGGGCCAGGATGTCGCGTCGCGTCGGATCGGCGAGTGCCGAGAAGACCTTGCTGAGCTGATCAGTTGCCATGCCATTTAACGTACTCGTTAATTAACGAACTCGTCAAGTAACAAGGAAAGGCTTCCAGTGAGGTGGTTCCGCGAGGGAGTCAGTGCATTCGCAGCGTCGGGTCATGCGGACCCTTCGGCTCAACCCAGAAGTCAAGGGCGAGCTGCTCTTCGGTGCCACCGTTGAGGTAGATCGAGAAGTCGGTGACTCCGACGTCCTCGAGGACGTCGTCGTCGATCAGGAACTTGCCGGTGTACTCGCGGCTGGGCTTGATCAAGATCTCGTACGCGGCATCGGCCATGATCGCCGGCGTGCGCGAGTGGCTGACGAGCTCGGCGCCGACAACGTTGCGGACTGCCGCTGTGTCGATCGCGGTGCGGGGCCACAGCGAGTTGGCAGCAATGCCGTACTCGGCGAGCTCGACGCTGAGTCCCAGGGTCACGAGGCTCATGCCGTACTTCGCCATCGTGTAGGCCGTGTGCACGGTGAACCACTTCGGGTCGAGGCTGATCGGCGGCGAGAGGGTGAGGATATGCGGGTTCTCAGCCTGCTTCAGCCACTCGATCGACAACTTCGACAGCAGGAACGAGCCGCGGGCGTTGATGTCGTTCATCAGGTCGTACTTCTTCATCGACACGTCTTCGGTCTTCGACAGGTCGATGGCGCTGGCGTTGTTGACGACGATGTCGATGCCGCCGAACTCCTCGGCCGTCTTGGCGACAGCCTCGGCGACGAAGTTGTCGTCGCGTACGTCGCCGACGAGCGGGAGCGCCTTGCCGCCGGCGGCCTCGATCGCCGCGGCTGCGGTGTAGATCGTGCCCGGCAGCTTGGGATGGGGCTCAGTGGTCTTCGCGAGGAGGGCGACGTTGGCGCCATCCTTCGCAGCACGTACGGCGATGGCTTCGCCGATTCCGCGGCTTCCGCCGGACATGATGATCGTCTTGCCTGCAAGGGACATGGGAACACCTTAGGTCGTTGTGCGATGGATCGAGCGGTTGAATCTGGACTCTGGCGCGGATGTGCCCGAGACGAGGTCGGCGACGAGTCGGCCGACCAGCGGAACGAACTTGAACCCATGGCCGGAGAATCCGGCGGCAACGGTCAGGTTGCCGTCGCGGGTGATCACGAAGTCGTCCTCGGCCAGCGCGCCGTACAGACAGGTCGTCGGATCGAGCGAGTCAGGGTCGACTCCCGGCACCCACTCCGAGACGTATGCGCGCAGCTCTTCGAGCTCTGCGTCGACCGGGGTGAAGTCGCGGTCGTCGAGATCGACGACCTTGCCGCCGCCGTGGAAGCCGACCTTGATGCCGTCGGGCGAGGGAAGGCCGTATGCCTCCGGGAGTCCCCCGCTGCGACGGTGTATGAACGTCGGCCATGGTGTGGCAGGGTCAGTCGGCGCGAAATGTGCGGGTTGGACCTGGGTCGCGGCTTCCGCCGGCAGTCCGAGGAGTGCGTCCGACCAGACTCCGGCGGCCACGACGACCTGGTCCGCCTCAAAGGACCGGTCGCCGGCCATCACGGTGGAGCCCTGTATCGACTCGGCGCGAACACCGTCGAGCCATTCGGCGCCAGCCGCTGTCGCCAGTCGCCGGATCTCCGCAAGTGCATGGTCAGGATGCGCCACGCCACCGTCCGCCTGGTAGAGCACGTCCTCGTCGAAGCGCAGTCCCGGCCAACGTTCAGAGGCCTCCGCCGGCGTCAGCCACTCGTACGCAACGCCGGCCTCCGCGAGTGCGGCGGCGAACGGCTCGAGCCGGGAGCGCGGTCCGTGATCGACCGAACCGCACTGACGAAAGACCCGCTCCGTCGTGAGCAGCTGCAGCTCGTCCCAGAGAGGGCGAGCATCGCATGCCAGCCGCACGTAGAACGGGTCGGCGTACGTGAGACGGACAATTCGTGAGCTGCCGTGCGAGCTCCCGCGGTGGTGACCAGCGCTGAACTGTTCGAGCACCGTGACGACGTGGCCCCGCTCGGCGAGCTCGCGAGCGATACTCGAGCCCATGGCCCCACCACCGATCACCACGACGCTTGCGGGTCTGGTCACGCCTGCGATCTTGCCCTGGGCATCACTTACAGTCAATACTGACGGTAAGTGAGAAAGGTCGCGCATGAGCTCGCAACATCCTGAGTGGTTCTCCCACGCGCTGGACCAGCCGTACGAGAGTCGAGAGATCGACCACGACGGCGTACGCATCACCTATCGAGCCTGGGGCAAGAGCGAAGCCTCGCCGGTCGTGCTGGTGCACGGCGGTGCGGCGCACGCCGGATGGTGGGACTCGACGGCTCCCTATCTCGCTGCCGATCATCGAGTGCTCTCGATAGACCTGTCCGGTCACGGCGACAGTGATCGCCGCAAGAAGTACGCGATTGCGACCTGGGCCGACGAGGTCATGGCGGTCGCCGCCGCTGAGTCCGACGAGGCGCCGGTCGTGTTCGGGCACAGCATGGGCGGATTCGTCGCGCTGACCGCTGGTCGCGACCACGGGTCGTCGCTGCGCGGGGTTGCGGCAATCGACTCGCCTGTGCGGGAGCTGTCGGCGGAGGCCAAAGCCTGGATCGCCGAGGGCGGCCATGGGGACATACCGGGCACCAAGATCTATCCCGATCGCCAGACGATCCTCAGCCGGTTCAGGACCTTGCCTGAGGACACCTCGACCGTGACGTACGTCAAGGACCACATCGCCGAAGGCTCGATCGTCGAGGTCGACGGCGGCTGGACCTGGAAGTTCGACCCGCACATCTTCCTCAGCTCGCGGATGGAGCCCGAGGAGCTCGCGGCCATCGACTGCGAAGTCGCGCTGATTCGTGGCGAGCGCGGCATGGCCACCACCGATATCACCGACCTCGTCGCCGAACGGCTCGGCGGGCACGTACCGGTCACCCTGATTCCTGACGCCGGCCACCACATCATGCTCGACCAGCCGCTCGCGCTCATCGCGGTGCTGCAGACCCTGCTTGGCCAATGGAGGCGCAAATGAACGAGCGAAGCGAGCGAACCATCATGACCGACTCAGTTCTGATCGACACCGTTGACGGTGTCCTGACGATCACCTGGAACGAGCCCGACCGGCTCAATGCCCTCACGGCCGACATGCTGAACGCGGCTGCTGCCGCGATCGAGGATGCGACCCCAGACACTCGCCTCGTGGTGATCACCGGCAACGGCCGCGCTTTCAGCTCAGGCGCTGCGCTGGGCGCTGACTTCGACGGGTCGGCAACCCTCGAAGGCGCCAACCGTCTCGTACGCGCCATGACCCGTTCGCCGCTGCCGGTCATCAGCGCGGTCAACGGCATTGCCGCCGGTGTTGGTTGCTCGATCGCGATCGCCGCAGACATCACGCTCGCCAAGAGCTCGGGCTACTTCCTCCTGGCGTTCGTCAACATCGGTCTGATGCCTGACGGCGGTGCCACGGAGCTGGTTGCCGCGTCCGTCGGCCGGGCGCGAGCCAATCGCATGGCGATGCTCGGCGAGAAGCTGCCCGCTGACGAGGCGGCCGCGATCGGCCTGATCTACAAGTCGCTGGGCGACGACGACTACGACGCCGAGCTGGCGATTCTCGTCGGCAAGATCGGCAGCGGACCGACCAAGGCGCTGTCGGCCATGAAGAAGGTCATCACAGCCAACACGCTGCCGCGCCTCGACGAAGCCCTCGATGCCGAGCTCGAGGGTCAGGTCGCTCTGTTCTCGACCAAGGACGCGTTCGAGGGTGGCTCGGCGTTCCTCGAGAAGCGCCCCGCCGCATTCACGGGAGCATGAGTGAGCGCCAGCGAGCGAAAGGGAGAGGCTAGTGTCTGACTTCGAGACACTCGACCGCCTGCTGACCAACCGCCGGAGCTGCCGCGGGTTCACCGACGAGCAGGTGCCGCGCGAGATCATCGAGCAACTGCTCGGAGCCGCGCAACATACGGCGTCGTGGTGCAACACCCAGCCGTGGCATGTCGTGATCACGTCGGGCGAGGCGACGACGAAGCTCCGCGAAGCGCTGCTCGAGTCCCCCGACGGCTACGGGACCGACTTCGATTTCCCGGCTGCGTACACCGGCGTCTACGACGAGCGTCGCAAGGACGTCGGCTGGCAGCTGTATGAAGCCGTCGGCGTGACGCGCGGCGACCGCGAGGCATCGGCGCGCGAGATGCTGCGCAACTACGAGTTCTTCGGCGCCCCGCACGCGGCGATCATCACGACGGAAGCCGACCTCGGTGTCTACGGAGCGATCGACTGCGGTCTGTATGTCGATTCATTCCTGCTCGCCGCCGAGGCGCTCGGTCTGGGTACGTGCGCCCAGGCGGCGCTGGCCATGCGCTCGCCGTTCCTGCGCGACTGGTTCGGGCTGCCCGATACACGCAGGGTCGTGTGCGCCATCTCGTTCGGCTACCCGGACCCTCAGCACCCGTCGGCCAGCTTCACCTCTCGCCGCGCAGCGATCCCCGAAGCCGCAACGTTCGTCGACTGACCGCCATCTCGGTGGTTGAGTAGCGAGGAACGAGCGTATCGAAACCCGGTGAGCCGGACGTCCTGCGCGAGCCATCGACCTCACGGGGTTTCGATACGGTCCTTGTTCCTCGGACCTACTCAACCAACGAGATGAGCGCTAGCCCCTGAGGGCTCCGATACCGAGAACGGCGGCAAGGCCGAGGGCGCTGCGTGGATGATAGGCGGAGGTCCACAGTCCGCCGTGCGCAGCATTGGTGGCCTCGTCGAGCCACGGCTCGGCCTGCGGCTCAGCGCCAGCGCGGAGGTCGTGGACCAGCAGCGCCGCCATCAGAGTGTTGCTGGTCGCGGGGTCGAAGACCTCGACGCCGAACCGGTGCGCACCGGCGTACGCCGCAGCCAGCGCCTTGTTCTTGACGACCGACCGCGTACGAGTCGCCGGCGCGACGTTGAGCGACACCGTGGTGCCCTCGTGCCGAGCCGTCGTCGCGCGCCAACGCTGCAGGCGCTTGGCGAGCGCGTAGTTGGGTCCTTGCTGCGGCACCAACGCATCGCAGATACCGGGATCGGCGCCAGGTGGGTAGTTGCGCTGCAGCAGTCGCCCACCGCTCGCGAGACGCAGCGGAGTACGCAGCACCTTCGAGACAGTTCGCGAGGCGTAGGCAGCATTGGCCACCTCGACCTCCTCGGCGGGCACGGCGAAGACGTCAGTCGGGGTCGCGAGGAATGCCAGCGCTGTGTCGGGACGGTGCTGGATGAGGTGAGTCGCGAGCGCGTCGGCGGCCATCGACACGCGTACGTGGTTGGCCCCGTCGGCGTAGCAGTAGTTGCCGAGCACCAGACGACCGTCGATGTGATCGAGCCATTCGGC
Organism: Propionibacteriales bacterium; assembly: GCA_038256885.1. Classification (GTDB taxonomy): domain Bacteria; phylum Actinomycetota; class Actinomycetes; order Propionibacteriales; family Nocardioidaceae; genus Aeromicrobium. The sequence goes on along the minus strand of JBBSJW010000056.1, from coordinate 1,125 downwards.
GACTGCCGGTAGCTCGGTGATCAGGTCGGCGCCGACGTCGGCGCCACCGTTGGTCACGATGCGCGCTGGTACGTGGAGTCGGCCGGCCGCCTCGGCGGCGTACTCGCTGATGCGCGACTGCACGTCTTCGCGAGGGAGGTCGAGCGCAACGCAGGTTGCACCCCAGCGCATCAGCGCGCGGTAGGGGCCCATCTCCGCGCCGGCCCCGAGCACGACCATCGTGTCGCCCTCGAGCTTCATCCACTCGGGATTGTCGATCACCGTCTGCACGGCTTCGGAGCAGGACTGCGTGATGATCCCTCGGCTCACCCAGTCGTCGAGCTGGTCGAGCAGGGCTTTGCCGCGCAGACGTTCGCCTCGGTATGGCAGCGTCAGCTCGGTCTCGACCTCGGCGTCGCCCTTGATGATCTGGGTGTGGAAGACCTGCGACAGCGGCGTGTTGGGGATCGCGTCGTCCAGAGACCCGCCGCCGAACCGCATCTGCTCGTGTGCGCTGCGTAGGCCGTCGGCCGCGATCGAGTGGGCCGCGGGCGCTTCACCGATGCCTGCCTCGAGCGCGCGACGGAAATGAGTGAGGTAGTTGCGGCGCCAGTTGGTCTCGTTCTCGACACCTCGTGACCCCACCGGATCGGCCTTGCGCAAGGCATCTCCCATGATCGCGCGGGCCGCGGACGACGTGCTCTCGGACTCGAATGTGACTCCCTCGAAGGTGCTCATGTCCGTCAGCGTAGGAGCGAAATTTGGTTACTCACGAGTCAGGATCCTGAATATTTTCAAAGACAACCAATCCGAGGCGCCGAGCGTGGCGAACCACCCACATGCAAACGTCGACGACGGCTCGTTCCGCGGCACCGTGGTGGGCCGGAGCCGTCGCGGGCTTCCTCGCCGCCGCGTCCGGAGTTGCCGTCGGTACCGCGGTCGCAGCGTTGTTGCAAGGTGTTCCGTCTCCCATCGAGTCGGTTGGCAACCGCGCTATCGACTATGCGCCTCCCTTCCTCAAGGAGTTCGCGGTCAAGCAGTTCGGTACGGCTGACAAGCCGATCCTCATTGGAGGCGTCGTCGTCACCCTGGCGATCCTGGCCATGGTCGCCGGTGTCATCGGACGCAACAAGCCTCGGTTGGCCG
>JBBSJW010000055.1:0-20147 GCA_038256885.1 Propionibacteriales bacterium | reverse complement strand
CTCCTCAAGAGGATGTCCGTCGCAGGTCATGACGTACCCGGTCACTACCACTACAAGGACATCCCCTCGAGCGTGTGGCCCCCTCCGGTCGAGCGCGGCGACTACATCGAACAGAAGGCTCTCTGATGAATCACCCCGAGATCACCTCGGCACCCGCTCAGCAGTACGTCGACGGCAAGCTCGGCGCCGCGTCCACGGGCGCGACCTACCCGATCCTGAACCCGGCAACGGGAGAGGAGATCGGCTCCGCACCTGACAGCTCAGCGGCTGACGTCGATGCAGCCATCGCCGCTGCACGGCGGGCGTTCGATGAGACCGATTGGTCCACGAATGTCGAGCTGCGCATCCGCGGCCTTCGGCAGCTCCATCAGGCGCTGCTCGATCACGCCGACGAGTTTCGAGCGTTGACCACAGCCGAAGTCGGCATGCCCGGGTTCATGATGGGCGCGGCTGGCTTCGACGTGCCCGTCGAAGGACTCAAGTGGGTCACCGACCTGCTCGAGACCTACTCCTGGGAGTCAGACCTCGGCGTCGCTTCGCCGATGGGCATCACTTCTCGGCGCACCCTCGTTCGCGAGCCGATCGGTGTCGTCGCGGCAATCACGCCGTGGAACGTTCCGACCCAGATCAACCTCGCGAAGATCGGGCCCGCACTCGCGGCCGGCTGCACGGTTGTGCTCAAGCCTGCGCCCGACACTCCGTGGGTGGCCTGCGAGCTCGCCCGGATCGTGGCCGAGCACACGGACATCCCGGCGGGCGTCTTCAATGTGGTGACGCCGCTCTCGAACGAGGTCGCAGCACAGCTCACGAGCGATCCACGGATCGACATGGTTTCCTTCACGGGCTCGACCAACACCGGCCGGGCGATCATGACAGCCGCGGCGCCGACCTTGAAGAAGGTCTTCCTCGAGCTGGGCGGCAAGTCGGCGGCCATCGTCCTCGACGACGCAGATGTCTCAGCTGCCGCTGGTGCCACGGCTTTCGCCGCCACCATCCACGCGGGTCAGGGTTGTGCGCTCACGACACGACTGATCGTGCCGAGAGAGAAGTACGAAGAGGCCGTCACGGTCGCCGCAGCGACGATGGAGTCGATCGGTGCCAAGGATCCCGCCGATCCCGGCGCGATCTGCGGTCCGGTCATCTCCCAGGTCCAGCGCGATCGTGTCGAGAGCTACTTCAAGATCGCTGAAGAAGAGGGCGGCCGGATCGTCACGGGTGGCAAGGTCATCGATCAGCCCGGCTACTGGATCGAGCCGACCGTGGTCGCTGGCCTCGACAACAGCTCACGGCTGGCGCAGGAAGAGATCTTCGGGCCTGTCCTGGTCGTCATCCCGCACGACGGTGACGACGATGCCGTGCGCATCGCCAACGACTCCGACTACGGCCTCTCGGGATCGATCGAGTCGGGCGACCTGGAACGGGCCAAGTCCGTTGCTCGTCGCATTCGTACCGGAACCATGGCCGTGAACGGTGGTGTCTGGTTCAGCCCGGACGCACCTTTCGGTGGCTACAAGCAATCAGGTCTGGGACGTGAGATGGGCGTCGCAGGCTTCGAGGAGTACCTCGAGACCAAGACCATCGCCGAGCCAGCATGACGACTACAGGGAGAAATATGCGCTTCAAGGACAAAGTCATCGTCGTCACCGGCGCCGCACAGGGCATTGGCGAGGCGTACGCACGCGCTCTGGCAGCCGAGGGCGCCAAGGTTGTCGTCGCTGACCTCAATGCCGAGTCCGGGCAGCAGGTGGCCAAGTCGATCGAGGCTGATGGTGGCACCGCGATGTTCGTATCGTGCGACGTGTCGTCCTCGGACTCGGCCGAGGCGCTTGCCGCCACGGTTGAGGGTGAATGGGGCGGCGTCGACGGACTGGTCAACAACGCAGCCATCTATGGCGCAATGGAGTTCGACCTGCTGATCACGGTCGACTGGGACTACTACCGCAAGTTCATGAGCGTCAACATGGATGGCGCGCTCGTCATGACCCGCGCGCTCTACCCGTCGATGCAGAAGCGCGGAGGCGGCTCGATCGTCAACCAGTCGAGCACGGCGGCGTACCTCTACTCCGGCTTCTACGGTCTGGCGAAGGTCGGCGTCAACGGACTCACTCAGCAGCTCGCACACGAGGTCGGTGGCATGAACATCCGTGTCAACGCCGTCGCTCCCGGTCCGGTGGACACCGAGGCAACTCGTGTTCAAGCCGGCGACGCGACGAAGGACATCATCAAGACGATGGCTCTCAAGCGGATGGGTCAGCCTGAGGACATGGTCGGCGCAACGCTGTTCCTGCTCTCTGACGAGTCGTCCTGGGTGACTGGGCAGATCCTCGCAGTCGATGGTGGTCAGACGTGGCGGTCGTGAAGCCAAAGCGCACTGGCTTCATCGGCCTGGGCAACATCGGCAAGCCGATGGCGCTGCGGCTCGCAGCTGACGAATCGATCGACCTGCGGGTCTTCGACGTCGCCCCCGAGCCCATCGCCGAGCTGGTCGCAGCCGGCGCCACGGCGGCAGAGTCGATCGGTGCGTTGGGCAACTGGGCCGACGTCATCTGCGTGATGGTGCGTGACGACGACCAGGTACGCAGCGTGCTCGGCGAGGTCCTCAAAGACCTCCAGACCCGCAACGACTTCATCCCGGTGTCGTTCGTCATCCACTCGACCGTGGCTCCTGAGACGCCCGCTGAGCTGGTCAACCAGGTCATGGGCGTGTGCGGCTTCGCCGTCGAGATCATTGATGCCCCGGTGTCAGGTGGACCCATGGGGGCTGCCGACGGTTCGCTGGCGATCATGGTCGGCGCGAGCTCTGAGGCATTCAAGGCCGTGGAGCCGGTGCTCTCAGTCATGGGCACGAAAGTCATCCACGCAGGCGAGCTGGGCAGCGGCACCAAGTTCAAGCTGGCCCGCAACCTCCTGCACTTCGTCTCGTTCACGGCGTCAGCCGAGGCCGCGCGCCTCGCTGAAGCTGCCGGGCTGGACATCAAGGTTCTCGGCGACGTCGTACGGCACACAGATGCCATCACCGGTGGTCCAGGCGCGATCATGCACCGGGACACCACGGCGCCGATTCCCGAAGGCGACTTCTGGGAGGGCGTCTTCTCACATGTTCGCGCGTTGGGCGAGAAGGACCTCGGATTCGCAATTGCCCTCGCCGACCAGCTCGGCGTCGACGTACCGTTGGCCCGCCTCTCCGCGGACCGGCTAGGGCCGGCCCTCGGCCTGCAAGGAGATCACGATGGCTGAAAAGTTCGATGACCTGCCCGAGCTGCGTGCCAAAGGCCTCCGCAAGATGGAGCAGGTCTACGGCTTCGACATGACTGACGGCGGCGGCGACTTCTTCGCCTACACCGCCGATCACCTGTTTGCCGACATCTGGAACCGACCGGGCCTGACAGACCGGGATCGTCGCCTGTTGCTGATCGGGATGCTCGCCGGTCAAGGCGCCGCCGATGTGCTGGGAATCCAGGTCCCGGCCGCATATGGGGCAGGGGATCTCGATGACGAAGCGCTTCGTGAGATTGTTGTCTTCCTCAGCCATTACGCCGGCTGGCCCCAAGGTGCCCGTCTCAACTCCATCGTGGAGGAGACGATCGCCAAGGCCGCCCGCGCAAAGCACGCAAAGGATTCTGGTCCTTGACCTTCATCATCACCCAGTCGTGTTGCAACGACGCGTCATGTGTCGCTGTCTGTCCCGTCGACTGCATTCACCCGGCGCCAGACGATCCTGACTTCGCGACAGCGGAGATGCTCTACATCAACCCCGACGAGTGCATCGACTGTGGCGCGTGTGTCCCCGCGTGCCCGGTGAGCGCCGTCCATGCTGACTCCGAGCTGCCGGAGCACCTCAGCGACTACGCCGCAATCAACGCTGACTACTTCACCTGGGTTGGGGACATCCCGTTTCCGGCTGCACCGCCGCCAGCCGGGCCAAAGGTCCAGGATCAGGCCGCGCCGCTGCGCGTCGCCGTCGTCGGATCGGGCCCCTCGGGCTGGTTCGTCGCAGAAGAGCTCGCGGCGACGAGGCGCGCTGACGTGGAGATCACCGTCATCGACCGTCTCGCCACCCCGCACGGCCTCGTGCGCCACGGCGTCGCACCCGATCACCTGGGCACCAAGGACTCGTCGGTCATGTTCGACACGATCGCCCGCCACAAGAGCACAACTGTGCGACTCAACGTCAATGTCGGCAGCGATGTCACCCACGCCGAGCTCCTCGAGCACCACCACGCCGTGGTCTACGCGACCGGCGCAGCCATCGGCCGTACGCTCGGCATCCCCGGTGAGGACCTGAAGGGCAGCTATTCAGCCGCCGAGTTCGTGACTTGGTACAACGGTCAGCCGGACTACATCGACCTCGAACCCGCTCTGGATCACGAGCGCGCAGTCATCATCGGCAACGGCAACGTCGCCCTCGACATGGCGCGTCTCCTCCTGGTCAGCCCCGACGACCTGCACGGTGCCTCCGACATGGCGCCGCACGCCATCCAGGCTCTGGGCGACTCCGGCATCCAGGAAGTGGTCGTCGTCGGCCGGCGCGGGCCCGAGCATGCAGCGTTCACCACGCCCGAGCTCATGGCACTGGTCAACAACCCGGACATCGACGTCATCGTCGATCCGGCGGAGCTTGCGTCGTTGTCGGAAGTTGACGACAGCGAGCGCACCGCTGGCACGTACGCCATCAGCCAGAAGGCTGCGTTGCTCCGTCGGGCGTCCGAGATGTCGCCGTCGGGTGGAAAGCGCCTCGTTCTCAGATTCGGCCTCACGCCCCAAGAGGTGCTCGGAGAGGACGGCGTCACCGGAATCGCCCTCGCACATACCGCCAACCCCTCCGATGTCGAGACATTCGACGCGGGTCTGGTCCTGCGAGCCACGGGCTACAGCTCGACCGCGGTGGAAGGCGTGCCGTTCGACGAGCAAGCCGGACGATTCGCCCATGACAGTGGCCGCGTGACCGACCCCACGTCGGGCGACCTGGTGACGGCGACGTACGCAACGGGCTGGGTCAAGCGTGGCCCGACCGGCGTGATCGGCACGAACCGGACGTGTGCGGTCGAGACCGCGACTGCGCTCCTCGACGACTACTACGAAGGACGGTTGCCCGAACCCAGCGGCAACAAGGAGTCGTTCGACGGGCTGCTCACCGAGCGGGGGGTCGCCATCGTCGACCTGGTCGCGTGGAAGAGGCTCGACAGCCACGAGCGCTCAGAGGGCAAGGCCGTCGGCAGGCCCCGAGTGAAGATCTCTGACCGTGACGAGCAGATCCGTATCGGGGCCGAGCATTGACCACCCAGGAGAATGCCGTGCCCATCCGAGTCATCCACATCGCGACCGGCAATGTCGGACGCATCGCGCTGTCCCAGGTGATCGAGGACCCGCGCTTCGAGCTGGTCGGTCTGGTCGTCTCCGACCCGGCAAAGGTCGGTGAGGATGCCGGCACGCTGGCCCGTCTCGATGTCGTCACCGGAATCACGGCGATCGACGACCTCGACGCGGCGATCGACCTGAAGCCGGACTGTGCGATCTACTGCGCGCTGGCAGAGACCCGCTTCTTCGAGTCACTCGCGGATCTGCAGAAGCTGCTCATGGCGGGCATCGACGTCGTCAGTACCTCGCCTGCGACGCTCGTCTACCCGTGGGGACTGTTGCCCGACAGCATGATCGATCCGCTCGAGGACGCCTGCAAGGCCGGAAACGTCAGCCTCTTCGTCACCGGCGTCGATCCGGGATGGGCCAACGATCTGCTGCCGTTCGCCATTGCGTCGACCTGCCAGAAGGTCGAGCAGATCCGGTGCTCGGAAATTGCCGACTACGCGACGTACGACGGCGCACCCGTGATGTTCGACGTCATGGGCTTCGGCAAAGAGCTCGGTGACCTGCCGATGCTGTTCCAGCCGGGCATGCTGACGGCTGCCTGGGGTGTCAGCCTGCGCCTGATGGCCAAGGGATTCGGATTCGAGCTCGACGAGATCGTCGAGCGCTTCGAGCAGGAGCCTGCGCCTGAGGCGCTGGAGATCGCGGTAGGTCACATCCCCAAGGGCACCGTCGCGGCGGTGCACTTCGAGATCGCCGGCGTGGTCAACGGCAAGGAAGTCCTGGTCATCGAGCACACGACGCGCATCATGGAAGGCATCCGTCCCGACTGGCCGCAGCCGGCACAGGAAGGTGGCTCCTACCGCGTCGAAATCGTCGGTGAGCCCTCGTACGTCGTCGACGTCTGCCCGACCAGTGCGCGGGGCGACCACAACTACGCGGCAATCGCCACTGCTGCTGGACGCCTCGTCAACGCCATCCCGGATGTCATTGCCGCTGAGGCGGGCTTCAAGACCATGCTCGACCTGCCCTTCGGCACCGCCCGCGGAGTCTTCGCGACCACGCTCGCCAGCTAGTTCAACGGAAGAAGGAACACCCATGGGACGTGTTGACGGCAAAGTTGTCCTGATCAGCGGAGGCGCGCGCAACATTGGTGGCGCAAGCGCCCGGATGCTGGTTGCCGAGGGCGCCAAGGTGGTCATCGGTGACCTGCTCGACGACGAAGGCGAAGCGCTCGCGAAGGAGCTCGGCGAGGCTGCACGTTACGTGCACCTCGACGTGACCAGCGACGACGACTGGCGCAAGGCCGTCGAGCTCACGGTGTCGGAGTTCGGCAAGCTCGACGTGCTCTTCAACAATGCCGGCATCTTCAATGGCGGGCCGATCAATCGCTACAAGGAAGACCTCTGGCACCAGATGCTCGACGTCAACCTGACCGGCGCCTTCCTCGGTATGCGCGCCGCGACGGACGCCATGATCGCCGCTGGCGGCGGCTCGATGATCAACACCTCGTCGATCGAAGGTCTCCGAGGTACGCCGTGGGCCCACGGCTATGTCGCCTCGAAGTGGGGCCTGCGCGGTCTGACCAAGTCGGTGGCGCTGGAGCTGGCCCCGCACGGAATCCGGGTCAACTCGATCCACCCAGGTCGCATCAGCACCCCCGCAACTGACGCAATGCCCGAGGACATGATCCCGATCCCGCTCGGCCGTCCGGGCAAGCCGGAGGAAGTCGCGACGTTCGTGCTGTTCCTCGCCAGCGACGAGTCGTCGTTCTCCACTGGCGCCGAGTTCGTCGTGGACGGCGGAACCGTTTCAATGATCCCCACCAAGCTCTGAGAGAAGATCCATGTCATCGAACACCCCCGCAGGGCTCGCAGTTCCTGCTCCCGTGTCCACCTCGGACGTTCAGCCAGACGAGACGTACGACGTCGTGGTCGTGGGCTTCGGCATCGCCGGCGGTTGCGCAGCGCTCGAAGCCGCTCGTGCCGGCGCCAGCGTGCTCCTGCTCGAGAAGTCAGCCGTACACGGCGGTACGTCGTCGATGTCTGGCGGACACTTCTACCTCGGCGGTGGCACAGCCGTGCAGAAGGCGACTGGTCACGAGGACTCCGTCGAGGCGATGACCGCCTACTTGATCGCGAGCACCAAGGATCCTGACGAAGAGAAGATCCGCGCCTACTGCGAGGGATCGGTTGAGCTGTTCGACTGGCTCGAGGCGCTCGGCTTCGAGTTCGAGCGGTCCTTCTTCGCGGACAAGGCTGTCATCCAGCCCGGCACGCAGGGGCTCATGTTCACGGGCAACGAGAAGGTCTACCCGTACCGCGACGCGATCAAGCCCGCACCGCGCGGCCACAAGGTGCCGGTCCCCGGCGACACCGAAGGCACCAGGATCGTGATGGACCTCCTGCGTACCAAGATCGAAGAGGCAGGCGTTGACGTCCGGTACGAGACCGGCGTGACCAACCTCGTCGTCGATGGCGATGCGGTTGTGGGTGTTGCGTGGAAGTCGTTCAACGAGACGGGCACGGTCGCCTCGTCGGCGGTCGTCATGGCCGCAGGTGGGTTCGTGATGAACCCCGACATGGTGGCGAAGTACACCCCCGCACTCGGCGAGAAGCTGTTCACGCTCGGCTCCACGTATGACGACGGCCTGGGCATCCGCCTCGGTCAGTCCGTCGGCGCTGCCGTCGAGCACATGGAAGAGCCGTTCATCACGGCCCCGTTCTATCCGCCGTCGCAGCTGGTCAAGGGTCTCGCGATCAACAAGCTCGGCAAGCGGTTCGTCGCCGAGGACAGCTATCACGCGCGCAGCTCGTAACACGTCATGAAGCAGCCCGACGCTGCCGCGTACCTCATCGTCGACGCCGAGCACTACGCCGAGCAGCTCATGCCGCTCGTGCCGCTCAAGGATGGCTACGAGACGGTAGAGGACATGGCTGAAGGACTCGACGTTCCCGTCGAGGTGCTGCGCGAGACCCTCGACAACTACAACTCACACGCCGCGAACGGGGAGGATCCAGACTTCCACAAGCACCCTGACTGGCTGGCACCGCAGACGACGGCACCGTGGGCGGTCCTCGACCTCACCCTCGGCGTGGCGCTCTATGCGGGCTTCACCATCGGTGGCATCTCCACCACGGTCGATGGGCAGGCGAAGCGCGAGGACGGCTCCGTCGTACGCGGGCTCTATGCAGCAGGCGCGTGTGCGTCCAACATTGCTCAGGACGGCAACGGCTACTGCTCGGGCACCCAGCTCGGCGAGGGCTCGTTCTTCGGCAGGCGCGCTGGTATCCACGCCGCGGCTGCGGTGGCGCAGAAGGGATAGTGAGATGAAGACACGCTTGAACTGCCCGTGCTCAGTGCAGATCGTCGGAACCGACGAGGACGATCTCGTGGCGAAGGTTCAGGAGCATTTGGCTGCGGAGCACGAAGGTCGCGAGTACGACCGGGACATGATCCTCTTCATGGCGTTCTGAGGGTCAGCCACGGACTCTTCAGCCACGAACTCTGTCATTTACGAAACTTGCGCTCGTACCTCATCTTGATCGTCTTGCGGATGACGTCGTAGTGCTCCTCGGTGCGGGGGAACTCCTGCACGTTCGGTCCCATGCTGAACTTCTTGCGGACCGTGCTCTTGGCGAAGGTGAACTCGCGCAGGCCGGCATCGCCGTGGAACCGGCCGAAGCCTGAGTCGCCGACACCACCGAACGGCACCGACGGCATCCCGACGAAGGACAGCACCGCGTTGACGGTGACGCCGCCTGAACGCATCCGACTGGCGATCTCAGCTCCTCGGCGCTTGGAGAACACTGAGGCGCCGAGTCCGAATGATGTGCCGTTAGTTCGACGAATGGCATCGTCGATGTCCTCGACCGTGTTGATCACGACGACCGGGCCGAAGGTCTCCTCGCACACTGCTGCGTTGTCCTCAGGCACGTCGACCAGCGCGACGGGGTGTACGAACGGCGGCTTCACCGACTCCGGCCCGCCGACCAGTACGGTTGCGCCGCCGGCAATTGCGGCATCGATGTGGTGACGCACGATGTCGATCTGACCGGGCGTGATCATCGGGCCGTAGCTGACACCGCTTTCGAGCCCGGCGGTGACCTTTTCGGCCTTCGTACGTACGAGCTCCAGGAACGCGTCGCGCACCTCGCGCACGACGTAGACACGCTCGACGCCGACGCAGGCCTGCCCTCCGTTGAAGAAGGCGCCCCAGACGACTGCTGTGGCCGCTGCTTCGAGGTCAGCATCTTCGGCGACGATGGTTGCGTCCTTGCCGCCAAGCTCCAGCACCACCGGGGTGAGCTTCTCGGCGCACGCGGCCATGACGCGACGCCCGGTGGGGACCGAGCCGGTGAACGCGAGCTTGTCCACGCCGGACTTGCACAGTGCTGCACCTGTCTCGCCGAGGCCGTGCACGTAGCTGATGATGCCGACAGGCACGTCGGGGTTCGCCTTGTAGAACCCTTCGATCACGAAGGCGCCAGCTCCTGCGCTGAGCTCACTCGGCTTCACGATCACGGTGTTGCCGGCGGCCAGGGCACACGCTGCGCCGCTCAGGACGGTGTAGATCGGGACGTTCCAAGGAGTGATGATGCCGACGACGCCGAGCGGTTCGTGGACCACGTCAGCGGCGAAGTTGGTGAACGCGATTCCCGGCGCGACCTTGCGACGCTTCAACACGCGCTCTGCATGGGCTGCGGTCCACCGGATGTCCTCGAGGCCGGCGATGAACTCCATCTGGATGTCGCCGATGGGGCGAGCGGTCTCGGCGTTGCCCAGCGCATAGATCTCTTCGGCGTGGGCAGCCAGCCAGCGCACCCAGCTGGTCATGATGCGCTTGCGGCCGCTGAATCCCTGAGCGGCCCACCAGATCTGCGCCTCACGTGCCTGCTCAAGTCGGTCGGCGATGTCGTCAGCCGTATGAATCGGGTAGGTGCCGACGACCGCGCGGGTCCCGGGGTTGACCACATCGAACTGTCCGGACGTGACCGGAGCGGAGACGGGTTGCGTGGAGGTCATCGGAGACTGCCTTCTGTTCGTGAGCTGTGGGTCAACACCAGTATGAGCCGAGGGTAGAACATGTTCTCGTTTTCTGGAAGAGTGACCAGACAACTGTCCAGTGGCCCAAAGTGCTTGACCGCAAGCGGGGATACTGGTCTACTTCCGTCCTAGGACGCTACTTCTAGGAGAATACATGACTGCGTCAGATCACGACGTGCATGCCGAAACAAAGATGACCGTGCACGAGCGCGACTTCGCGACTCTGGCTGAGCCCATCGCGGCGTGGCTGGGGGAGACCGGCGGAGAGCCGGTCACCATCTCCGACCTGCACGCGCCACAAGGCGGCGGTATGTCGAGCGTGACGTTGCTGTTCGACGCCAACTCCCAGCCACTCGTCGCGCGGATGCCTCCTGAGGACACGTCGTTCCCGGTGTTCCCGTCGTACGACATCGTCCAGCAGTTCGAGATCATGAAGCTTGTCGCGGAGCACAGCGATGTGCCCGTTCCGCCGATCGTCGGAGTCGAGAAGACTGGCGATGTTGTCGGCGCTCCGTTCGGCGTGATGAGAGCCGTTGCCGGCCGCACGCCGACTGACAACCCTCCTTACGTCTTTGGCGGCTGGTTGATGGACGCCACGCCCGAGGAACGTCGACGGCTCCAGGACGGGACCGTCAAGGCCCTCGCCGGCATCCACGGCATCGCCGACGCGTCCACAGTCTTCTCCTCGCTTGCACCAGAGGGTGAGCCCCTGCGTGCCCACGTCGATGCCCTGCGTACCTACTACGAGTGGACACGCTCCACCGACGGTCTCCGCATCCCGATCATCGAGGAGACCTTCGAGTGGCTCGAGGCCAACTGGCCCGCCGATCCCGGCCCGGGGGTCCTCAGCTGGGGAGACGCGCGACCCGGCAACATCATCTTCGACGGGTTCACGCCCGCTGCCGTGATCGACTGGGAGATGGCAGCAATCGCTCCTTGCGAGGTCGACCTCGCGTGGGTCGTGTTCCTCCACGTCTTCTTCCAAGACATTGCCAACGTGTTCGAGATGCCCGGCATCCCGGACTTCTGTCGTCGCGAGGACGTGATTGCGAAGTACGAGGAGCTCAGCGGACACGCCGTCCGCGACTTCGACTGGTACGTCGTCTACTCGGCGCTCCGTCACGCCGTCGTGATGAGTCAGGTCAAGCGCCGGATGATCCATTTCGGCGAGGAGGAGCAGCCCGAAGACCCGGATGGATTCGTCATGCACGCGGCCTTGCTCAAGCGTCTCCTGGAAGGCACACACGAATGGGCCTGATGCCGACTGAACTCGACGAGTTCCCGATCCACCAGGCGCCGCTGCCCATCGCCCGCGCGGACAGCAGTGACCGCAACTTCTACGACCGCTGCTACCTCAACGCCCACGACAAGAAGGGCGAGGTCTTCTTGATCGCGGGGATCGGAACGTACCCGAACCTCGGCGTGCGCGATGCGTTCGCGACCGTACGCGTGAAGGACCAGCAGTACTCGCTGCGCCTTTCCGATGCGCTCGAGGCCCGATCGCTCGACCAGAAGGTCGGGCCGATGAAGCTCGAGGTACTCGAACCGCTCAGCAAGCTGCGTCTGACGTGCGACAACGACCATGTCGGGTTCGACCTGACCTGGACTGGCTCGTTCCCAGCAGTGCTCGAGCAACGGCACATCATGCTCGACGCCAACGACCGTCCGACGCTCGACGCCCAGCGCTTCGCGCAGGTCGGCACGTGGGCTGGGTCGCTGCAGGTTGGCGGGGCCACGTACGACGTGAGCGACTGGACCGGTACACGCGACCGTTCCTGGGGGATCAGGCCGATCGGCGAGGCTGAGCTGCCCGGACGCGCTGCCGAGCAGCCGCTCGAGGGCTTCTGGTGGCTGTACGCGCCGCTGCAGTTCGACGACTTCGCGGTCATCGTCATCGTGCAGGAGCAGCCGGACGGCTTCCGCAGCCTCAACGACGCCATCCGCGTGTTCCCTGATGGGCGAGTTGAACAGCTGGGTTGGCCTCGCTTCGAGATCGACTACACCTCGGGAACTCGCATACCGACCGGCGCTCGGATCCACCTGACGACTCCAGAGGGCGAGGCGCTGCTCGTCGAAGTCGAGACCCTGTCCTTCGTTCCGCTGCACATCGGCTGCGGCTACGGCGGTGATCCCGAGTGGAACCACGGCGTGTGGAAAGGCAAGGACTGGGTCGACACGGGAACGTACGACCTCACCCAGCCTGACATGATCGGCCGATTCCCATGGGGCGTGATCGATCACTCCGCGCGTGCGACGTGCAACGGACAGGTCGGCTATGGGCTCTTCGAGCACGCCAGCGTCGGTCGTCATGATCCGACCGGCTTCGCCGACTACATGTCGGTGGCTCCGTAGGACCTTTCAGTCGTCGGTGCTGAAGCGTGGGTCCATGTGGGGGACCAGGGCCCACACGGCGTCGGCGGCGGTGCTGAGCTCGGCGGCGTCGACGCCCTTGAGCTGCTCACTCCATTGGGTGACGAGCTGACGCAGTGGGCGTTCGGACATCTCGCGACCCTTGTCGGTCAGCACGACGAGCCGGGCGCGCCCATCGTGCGGGTCGTCGATGCGCTCGATCAGACCCAGTCGCTCGATCCGACGCAGCGTCTTCGACATGCCGCTGGTCGTCTGCAGGATGACCTGGCTCAGCTGGGTCGGTGACATCGTGTGCGGGGGTCCGGCAAACACGAGCGCCGTGAGCACGGAGTGCTCGGACATGTCGAGACCCTCCGGCGAGATCACGCCCTGGATCGACGACTCGACGAGACGACCCAGGTGCAGGAGCGTCAGGTGAAGGAGGGCGACGTCATGGTTCGCGTCAGGCAACGTTGCCTTCACTGCGTCGGGCAGCTCGAACGGAGGGGTCACCCGTGGTGTGCTGTCTCCGCTTGGCACGAGCGTCTCCTTGCTGTTTGGGAGTAGTAACGTCCTAAGACGCTATCAAACCACCATCGGTCAGGCGCGCAGGATCTTGTCCATCGCTTGCTCTTCTTCTCGACCTTCGTCGCGTAGTGGGGTAGACCGAGCTGACGGGAATCTTGAACACTCTGTGCACGTGTTGAGCCTAGTCAGTCAGCTGCGTTCGGCGGAGCGCCTGCTGAGGTCCAGCGCGATGATGGCTCCGGACGCGCTCGCAGCCATGGCAGCTGTACGCCGTGGCAGCTCGCCTCGCGAGTGTCCCCACCACCAGGCCGCCTGATCCATGAGCTGGACGGGGAGGAACGCGTCTCGCGCCGTACGACTGCCGCGAGCGGCGAGAACGGACAGCACGGCCGTACGAGCCGCGAACAGTCGCCAGCCGAGAAGCGTCGCGCCGGTGGGCGGTTCCGTGATGCCGAAGGTCCGGAGAAACGTACGGGGTGCCACCACCGCGGCGACGGCGACGGACATGCCGATCCCTGCCATGGCCTTGGTCTGCGGCTCCACCTCGCGTCGCGTCATCTGCTGAGTCTGTCAGGAATGATGGAGGCATGGAGCCCGAGATGGAGCTTGTTGAGTCCTCGAGCGTGGAGGCAGTGGGCTTTGCCCCGGAGACCAACGAGCTCTGGATTCGATACGAGGGCGGCGCGACGTACGTGTACTCGCCCGTGCCGAGGTCCGTACACCGAGAGCTTCACGGCAATGGCTCGATCGGCAGATACATCAACTTGCACATCAAGCCGCGCTTCGGTTGTCGCGAGGTCTGAACATGCGTACGGCCCGGGCGCGTCAGCGCCCGGACCGTGCGAGAGCGGCTACTTGACCTCGGACCGCATGATCATCCGCAGACCAACTGCCATCGGGATGACCAGCCAGACGAGACCGGTCACTCCGAGGTTCGCCCATTCGGTGGCTGACACGTCACCGTTGAAGAGCGCTCCCTGGGCGTACGTGAAGTCGACCCATGGCCATACGTCCTCGAACCACGCCTGGGCGTTGCTCAGTGCCATGAACAGGCCCGGGAGCACGAACGAAACCACGAAGTAGCCGACGATCGCACCGGGTGAGTTTTTGAAGACGACTCCGAGCATGAAGCCGACAAACATTCCCAGGATGTTCGCGAGGATGATCAGCGCGAAGTCCATGACACCCACGTCCCAGATCGTGTCGACCCCGACAACGGCCGAACCGAAGAGGTTTCCGACGGCTCCCACCGCGAGGGCGATGAACATCGAGGCCACAGCAATGATCAGGGTGGCCAGCACCTTTGCGCCGATCACGCGTTCGCGATGAGGCACGAGCGTGAACGTCGTGAGTCCGCTGCGTTGAGTCCACTCGCTGGTGACCGAGAGGATCGCGACCATCGGCAGGATGATCGCCATCGGGATTCCGATCGCCGCAGAGAACGCGTCCTGGGTCAGCTCGCTGTCAGGTGCGAACAGGATCGTGGCGGTGGTTGCCAGCACGGCGGCGATGCCGATGCTGGCCATGAGCCAGAAGCCCGAGCGGGTGTTGAACATCTTGCGCAGCTCGACGGACACAAGACGCGTCATCGGGATAGGCTGGTCGACTGCAGCGACGCGCGCTACGGATGGCGCCTTCGCCTCGAGGGTGGCGGTGCTCATGCTGCTACTCCTTCTCGCTGGGTCTCGGCGGTGAGCTCGAGGAACATCTCCTCCAGGCCGGCCGTGTCGGCCGACTTGAGCTCGGTGAGGGCGACACCGGCCGCGAGTGCGACCTTGCCGACCAGGGCGGGTTCTGCGTCCGTACGGATTGCGCCGTCAGTAGAAGTGGTGCTGGTGATGCCGGCGGCGCTCAGGGCGCGCGCCAGGTCGGCGGGCAACTCAGCCCGTACGACGGTTCCGGCAGCGTCGAGGAGCTCGGACTTGGTGCCCTGAGCCACGATGCGGCCGTTGCCGATCACGACGATGTCGTCGGCGATGACTTCGATCTCGTGAAGCAGGTGCGACGAGAGCAGCACGGTGCCACCCTTGTTGGCGTACTCGCGAAGCAGATCGCGCATCCAGCGGATGCCAGCCGGGTCGAGCCCGTTGGCCGGCTCGTCGAGGATCAGCACGTCGGGGTCGCCGATCAGTGCCGTCGCGATGCCGAGGCGCTGGCGCATACCGAGCGAGTAGTTGCGCACGCGCCGCTCGGCCTCCTCGTCGGTCAGGCTGACCTTGTGCAGCATGTGGTCGACGCTGAGCTTGGGGAGTCCCATGGTGCGCTGGGCGATCGTCAGGATCTCCCGGCCGGAACGCCCGGCATGCTGGGCTGAAGCGTCCAGAAGGACTCCGACTTTGCGTCCGGGGTTGGGAAGCTCCGCGAAGGGTCGGCCATCGATCAGCGCACGACCCGAGGTCGGCACGGTCAGGCCGACCATGACGCGCATGCTGGTGGATTTGCCTGCGCCGTTGGGGCCGAGGAATCCGGTGACTCGTCCGGAGAGCGCGGTGAACGAGACGTCGTCAACGGCGGTGAACCCGCCGTACCTCTTCGTGAGGGAATCTATGGTGATCATGCTCCGTAGCCTCACGGCTACGGGCATGTCACCACATCGGGGTCGACGCCGAACTCGCCCCCACCCGGACCCTGAGGGCCCCTCGGGGTTGGTTACGCGTCGTACGCGACCGGCAGGCTCTTGATGCCGTTGAGCCAGCCTGACCGCAGTCGGGAGACATCGCCCGTCTGACGGATGTTCGGGGCGATGTCGGCCAGCGCATTGAAGATCAGCTTGATCTCGGACCGGGCCAGGTTCGCACCAATGCAGTAGTGGGCGCCGCGTCCACCGAACGCGAGATGCGGGTTGGGATCTCGCGTGATGTCGAACGTGAACGCGTCGTCGAAGACGTCCTCGTCGTGGTTGGCGCTGGCGTAGAACAGCGCAACACGCTGGCCAGCCTTGATTTGTACGCCGCCGAGCTCGATGTCCTCAAGCGCTGTGCGCTGAAACGATGTGACCGGGGTCGACCACCGGATGACCTCATCGATCATCGTGGCCGGACGCTCGCGTACCCAGAGGTCCCACTGGTCCGGGTTGTCGAAGAACGCCTTCATTCCGTGGGTCGTCGCGTTGCGAGTGGTCTCGTTGCCGGCGACGGCGAGGGTGATCACGAAGAAGCCGAACTCGTCGTCGGTCAGGCCGCGGCCACCGTCATCACCGGATTGCACCAGCTTGGTGACGATGTCGTCGCGCGGGTTGGCTTTGCGGTCGGCGGCGAGGCCCATCGAGTACATGAGCACCTCCGCCGCCGCTGCCTCAGGATCGTTGTCCTCGCGAGCCATGTCTTCGTCTTCGGCGCCGGTCATCTGGTTGGTCCAGTCGAAGATCCTCTGCCGGTCCTCGGCCGGGATGCCGAGCATGTCGCCGATGACCTCGAGCGGGAACTGTGAGGCGACCTGGTCGACGAAGTCGCCGGCTCCCGCGGCTGCTGCCTCGGTCACGATGCGCCTTGCCTGCTCCTCGAGCACCTCGTCCAGCGCACCGATGGCGCGAGGAGTGAAGCCACGGGCAATGATCGAGCGCAGCGCGGTGTGGACGGGCGCGTCCTGGTTGAGGACCACCACCTGTGTCATCTCGAGCGACTCGCGGGTCGCGGTCTCCGGCAGGCGGATGATCGCGCCGTTCACCTGGCTGGAGAAGACCTTGCTGTTCTTCGAAACCTCTGAGATGTCCTCGTGCTTCGTCACGGCCCAGTAGCCGGTCCCGGCATCGGGGTGCATTCCTGCCCGGGCATTGTCGGCCTGCTCGACCCAGTGGATCGGCGAAGTCTTTCGTAGGAGCGCGAACTCCTCGTGCGGGACGCCAGCGAGGTTGACGTCCGGATCGGTGAAATCAAATCCGGCGGGCAGCGTGTCGATGGTCATGGTGCTCCTTGGTGAGCGAAAATGGCTGAGCATACAAATTTGAAAGACTGGATGTACACAAACACGAAAGTGTATGGTCGTCAAGCGATGACGCGAAATGAGGTCGGATGAGGTCACATGGCTGGGGCGGGCAACCGCCGTGCGATGCCGAGGAGGCGCGCACCCGCATCCTGATCGCCACATGCGCTCGCATGGCCGAAGGTGGAACCACTAACACGTCCGAGATCGCCGACCTGCTGGGCGTCACCCGTCAAACGGTCTATCGCTACTTCCCGACGACCAACGACCTGCTCAATGCCGCGTCCTTGTACGCCGTCGGAGACCTCCAAAACGATCTCGTCGAGCACATGGTGAATCACCTGGAGGGCTCCGGTGATCCGGCGGAAGCCATCGTCGAAGTTGTTGCCTATGTCTACGAGCATCTTCGGGATGACCCCGTCCTCAACCGACTGGTTGCCCCCGGCCAGATCCGCAACACCATCTCCGGTCTGACGGCACCGTCGTCGATCGAGCTCGGCGTGAAGATCCTGAGCGACTTCGGGATCGACTGGTCTGCCATCGGCCTGGCCGAGGACGAGCAGCTCGAGCTGGTGGAGCACCTGCTGCGGATGTTGCAGTCGTTCTTCCTGGATCCCGGTGATCCGGCGCGTACGGGCCACGAGCTGCGCTCATACCTCCGCCGCTGGGTTGCCCCTGCACTGCGACGCGGCGACTGACGCTGGACATCGTTGTGGCTCGGCTCCAAGATCGGTGAATGGCTTACGACGAGGAGATCGCGGCACGGGTGCGTGACAAGGTCGGCGAGCTGGCGCCGTACGAGGAGAAGAAGATGTTCGGCGGGCTCGCCTTCATGGTCAACACGCACATGGCCTGCGGGATGATGAAGGACGGACTTATGGTCCGGGTTGGCAAGGGCGGTCACTCTGCGGCGATCGCCAAGGGTGCGCACGAAATGGGCTTCACCGGGCGCCCGATGCGCGGCATGGTGCTGGTGCCCAACGAAGACTGCCGGGACGAGACGGTCGACTCGTGGGTGACCGACGCGGTGGCGTTCGCCATGTCGGAGCCACCAAAGCCGCCCAAGAAACCCAAGGCATAGCTGTCGGTATCAGGCGCGGTCCGCCACACCGATGATCAACGGCCGGACGATCGTTGGGGCCTTGAGCAACTGGTCGTTTTCGAGCTCCGCGACGGAGAATCCGGCGCGCTCGATGTTGTCCTCTGTCGGCCGGTTGCAACGGCAGCCGTACGCCGCCCGTCGCCAGACCCCGTGGAAACGGTCCTGCCGTCGAGCCAGCTTGGGGTCGTCCGAGCGGACGTGCTCGAGAAAAACGAGCTTGCCTCCTGGCTTGAGCACCCGATGTGCCTCGGCCAGTGCCTTCTCAGGGTCGTCGACGGTGCACAGGACGAGTGTCGAGACGACGAAGTCAAAACTGTTTGTCTCGAACGGAAGGGCCTCTGCCGGCACCCGCAAGACAGTCGCAGGGAGCGAGAACTTCTCCAGCTTCTGCTCGAGCCTGCGTGCCATTGGCTCCTCGGGCTCGGTGACCACGAGCTTGGTGACATTCGGGCCGTAGAACGGGAGATTGGCACCGGTCCCACCGCCGAGCTCCAGCACTGCGCCCGTGACATCATTCAACAAACTTTGGCGGTGTCCGCTCAGGACGGCCTTTTCGGGCCCAGCCATCATCCAGTCGTACCCGGCAGCGAATATCCGACCCCACAGGCTCATGCCCTGAATCTAACCCGAACCGTTCTCCGGCAGTGTCGAACCGATCGAAATCAGGCTCGGCCACGCCTGGCTGACCGCTAGGCTCACGCCGTGGTCAACAACGTCTTCGAACCGGCAACCCTGGGCCCGATCCAGTTGCGTAACCGTACGGTGAAAGCCGCGACCTTCGAGGGGCGAACCCCTGACAGCCTGGTCACCGATGAGCTGATTGACTACCACCTGGCTCCGGCGCGCGGAGGCGTTGGCCTGACGACCGTCGCCTACCTTGCCGTCGCGCCCGAGGGTCGTACGCAGAAGGAGGTCATCGTCGTCAACGAAAAGTCGGCGCCCGGTCTGCAGCGGCTCACGGATGCGATCCACGAGACCGGCGCCAAGATCGCCGGTCAGCTTGGCCACGCTGGACCTGTCGCTAACGGCCGGTCGAACGGCGTGCATGCCCTCGCCGCGTCGAAGATGCCCTCTCCGCTGAGCATGCAGATGATCAAGTCGGCGACCGCGGCCGACATCGCCCGGGTGACGAAGGACTACGTACGCACCGCGCGAATCATGGTCGACGCCGGCTTTGACGTGCTCGAGATCCACATGGCGCACGGCTACCTGCTGAGCTCGTTCCTCGCGAAGGGGCAGAACCGGCGCAAGGACGGTTGGGGCGGCTCGCTGGAGAATAGGGCGAAGTTCGCGCGAGACGTTGCCCGCGTCGTACGCGAGGAAGTCGGAGACGCTGTCGCCGTCACGGCCAAGATCGGCATGACGGAGGGCTCGCCTGGCGGCTTCTCGATGCCCGAGACCCTCGAGTTCGCGCAGATGCTGGAAGCCGACGGTCACCTCGATGCGCTCGAGCTGAGCGCTGGCAGCTCGCTGCTCAACCCGATGTACCTCTTCCGCGGCGATGTCCCACTCAAGGAGTTCGCCGCCAACATGCCGGCACTCGTACGGGTCGGTCTGAGGACTCCTGTGGGCAAACGCTTTTTCAAGTCCTACCCGTTCGAGGAGGCCTATCTTCGCGAGAAGGCGCTCGTCTTCCGCGAGGGTCTCTCGATGCCCCTGATCATGCTCGGCGGAATCAACGACAAGGCGACGATGGATCGCGCCATGGAGGAAGGCTTCGAGTTCGTCGCGATGGGTCGTGCCCTGCTGCGCGAGCCTGACCTGATCAACCGTATGCAGGCTGGCGAGACCACCAAGGGCATCTGCATCCACTGCAACCAGTGCATGCCGACGATCTACAGCGGCACGCGCTGCACGGTCTTGGAGCCCTCTGCATGAACACCTTCTTGTGGGTCCT
>JBBSJW010000054.1:0-20558 GCA_038256885.1 Propionibacteriales bacterium | reverse complement strand
TGCCCACTTCTCAGCGTCGATCGCGTAGACCCAGCGCTGCCGGGGCCACTCGGACACCGTCCACAACTGACCCCGCTGTGGCCAGTACGCCACGTCCTCCGGCCCGGTCGGAAGAACGCCAGCGTGCCGTACGTAGTCGCCCGGTCGACCGACCCACAGGTCACCGGGGTTGCCCTTGCCGTTGCTCGCGGTGATGACCCAGGTGCCTTCGACCAGAGTCGCGCCCTGCATACGCTCGACCTGACGGTCGTACAGCTCGGCTGGCACGGCCCATCCGCGGTCGTCACGCCGGAGCAGCTCCGTCTCGCGATCGAGTGGGAAGCGCATGAGGCGGTGACTCCCACCTTTGCGGCCGTATTCTCCCGCGATCAGGTGGTCCTCATCGCCGGAACGGTCGAGCGACATGAACGAATACATCATCTCGCCAACCGTCTTGTCGTGATCGGCGTCGTATGACGTGAACTGCGGCAACACGTACCGATACGTCTTGGTGCGAAGACGATTGCGAACGCGAACGATGTCGTCGAGACGGAAGACCCGAATGCCGCGCGGCCCGCCCGCGACGTAGAGGTACTGGCCGTACCAAACGATGCCGCCGGCATGCACCCGAATCGTGGTCAGCCAGTTGATGCCGGACCACCGGCGGGGGTTGACGAGCAGGACGTGCCGGTATGGCGCGTGCGTCTCGACGGTGCAATCCAAGACCGAGATGCGCGAGCCGAAGAAGAAGCCCCAGAGGTTGCGGGCGTACCAGCTCACGAGCACGAGATGGCGACCGTCGACTGTGCCGGCGGTGGGATCGGGTCCGTAGGCGTCGGATGACGTGGTGATGCCCTGGGGGATCCAGCGTTTGGTCCTGAAGTCTCCCTGCTGCCAGGCATAACCGCCCAGTGCAGCCTCCCCTGGCACCCTGTCCCAGGTCGCGACGCGGTTGGTGTCGGCAAGCAGTCCGCGGAGTCCCACCCGCACGTAGCGCCTGAAGAATCGCTCTGCCAGGTTTGTCGCGCGTGCTGCCTCGACCAATCTGTACGCCTTGGGGCTCAGCTCATGAAGTGCCATCGGAGCTCTCATTGGCCTTGCGCAGCAGCTCAGCCTGGCGGGTGGCGTTGCGGGCGGTCGCCCGGCCGATGAAGAGGAACAGGAGGAGCAAAAACATCGCCACGCCGGTCCAGATCATGCCGATCATGACGAAGACGCTCGCTGCAGCGCCCGTGTCTCCCCCGCGATCTGTGAGCTCGCGGCAGACGAGAACCATCAACATCCCGACACCGCCGAAGAACGCGATGGTTCCCTTGCCGACGCCGTTCACTCGAAAGGCCCAGAGGTCACTTGACGAACGGGTCGATGGCGGCCGCAACGAAGAGCAGCGCGAGGTACGCGTTCGACAGGTGGAACAGGCGCATGGGCTTGATGATCGAGAGATCCTCGGTGTCCCGCGCACGGGAGCGGAGGTCGTACGCCTCGATCAGGAAGATGATGCCGAGCGTGATGGCCATGGCCGGGTAGAACCAGCCGGTGTAGGGCCACAGCAAGAGCGAGGTGGCAACCATGACCCAGCTGTAGATCACGATCTGGCGAGCGACCTCGGCCGAGCTGGCGACCGACGGGAGCATAGGAACGCTCGCCGCGGCGTAGTCCTCGCGGTAACGCATAGCCAAGGCCCAGAAGTGTGGCGGTGTCCAGAAGAACACGACCATGAACAGCACGACTGGCGCCCAGGCAAGCTCGTTGGTCACAGCCGTCCAACCGATCAGGGCCGGGAAACATCCGGCAGCACCTCCCCAGACGATGTTCTGAGTGGTGCGGCGTTTGAGGATCATCGTGTAGCCGATGACGTAGAAGACGTTGGCGGCAAGAGCGAGCATTGCCGAGAGCGGATTGACCAGGGTCCACAGCCAGACAGTCGACACGACGCCCAGCGCAAGGCCGAAGTACAGCGCACCGTTGGTCGAGACCTGATGGCGTGGGAGCGGACGGCGGGCGGTGCGCCGCATCAGCTGGTCGATGTCGGCGTCGACCACGCAGTTGAGCGCGTTGGCACTTCCTGCTGACAGGGTGCCGCCGACAACGGTGGCAACGACGAGCCACAGCGGCGGCACGTCCTGTGCGGCCAGGAACATGACAGGCACTGTCGTCAGGAGCAGGAGCTCGATGATGCGCGGCTTCGTCAGCGCAATGTACGAGAGGACGACGTCGCGACGGGAGGCCAGCGGCACGGTGGGTTGATCGACGCTATCGGTCGGCGTCACATGCACGGCAGTCACAAGGGCGAGTCTAGTGCCACGCAACCGGCGACGTACCGACGGTTGGCACTCGGAATGTCAGGTCTCGTGGTCGCCACGCACCCGCGCGGCCTCTGGGACACGCGAGTAAGGTCGTGACCGACGGTTGGGCATGGCCGGCCGACGCCCGTGATCGACGATTCAGGAGCCCGAGCTGTGACGACAGCCCCCACCCCTCTCGACTGGACTGACCTCGACAAGCAGGCCGTGGACACCGCCCGCCTCCTCGCCGCTGATGCGGTCGAAAAGGCCGGACACGGTCACCCCGGTACCGCGATGAGCTTGGCCCCCGCGGCCTACCTGATCTACCAGAAGCTGATGCGCCACAACCCCGCCGATCCGCACTGGATCGGCCGCGACCGCTTCGTCCTCTCGTGCGGCCACTCGAGCCTCACGCAGTACATCCAGCTTTACCTCGCCGGTTACGACGTCAGCCTCGACGACCTCAAGGCGCTGCGCACGTGGGGCAGCCTGACTCCCGGTCACCCGGAGCACAACCACACGCCCGGCGTCGAGGTCACGACCGGCCCACTGGGTCAGGGAGTCGGCAACGCAGTCGGTATGGCCATGGCTGCCCGCCGCGAGCGCGGTCTGTTCGATCCGGAGGCAGCCGCCGGTGACAGCCTGTTCGATCACGACGTCTACGTCATTGCCTCCGACGGCGACCTCGAAGAAGGCATCGCCTCCGAAGCGTCCTCGCTCGCCGGCCACCAGAAGCTCGGCAACCTGACCGTTCTGTACGACGACAACCACATCTCGATCGAGGACGACACCAACGTCGCATTCAGCGAAGACGTTGCTGCGCGCTACGAGTCGTACGGCTGGCACGTGCAGAAGATCGACTGGATCAACGGCGGTCAGGAGTACGTCGAAGACGTCCAGGCGCTCTACGACGCGTTCCAAGCAGCGGCCGCAGTCACCGACAAGCCGAGCTTCATCCAGCTCCGCACGATCATCGCTTGGCCCGCACCGACCAAGCAGAACACTGGCGCCTCCCACGGCTCAGCGCTGGGCGCTGACGAGATCGCCGCGACCAAGAAGCTCCTCGGGTTCGACCCGGACCAGACGTTCGAGGTCGCCGAGAACGTACTCGCGCACGCGCAGGCGGCCCGCACGCGCGGCACCGAGCTGCAGAAGGAATGGCAGGCGTCGTTCGACGCGTGGAAGACCACGAACGATGATGCCGCTGCATTGCTCGACCGCCTCATCAGCCGCACCCTCCCTGATGGCTGGGATGCCGACCTTCCGACGTACGAGGCGAGCGACAAGGGTGTCGCAACCCGTGTGGCGTCAGGTGAGTTCCTGACCGCTGCCGCCCCGAAGCTGCCCGAGCTGTGGGGCGGGTCAGCTGACCTCGCCGGCTCGAACAACACGACCCCCAAGGGTGAGCCGTCGTTCCTGCCTCCTGAGCACTCGACGAAGTCGTTCCAGGGCAACCTCTACGGCCGCGTGCTGCATTTCGGTATCCGCGAGCATGCGATGGGTGCTGTGCTCAACGGCATCGCCCTCCACGGGCCCACGCGCCCGTACGGCGGCACCTTCCTCG
Organism: Propionibacteriales bacterium; assembly: GCA_038256885.1. Taxonomy (GTDB): domain Bacteria; phylum Actinomycetota; class Actinomycetes; order Propionibacteriales; family Nocardioidaceae; genus Aeromicrobium. The sequence goes on along the minus strand of JBBSJW010000054.1, from coordinate 16,730 downwards.
TGTTCAGCGACTACATGCGTCCATCGGTACGCCTGGCAGCACTGCAAGAGCTGCCGGTGACGTACGTGTGGACCCACGACTCGATCGGACTCGGCGAGGACGGTCCCACGCACCAGCCCATCGAGCACCTCGCCGCACTGCGAGCCATCCCGGGCCTCGACGTCATCCGTCCGGCCGACGCCAACGAGACCGTTGCCGCCTGGAAGGCAGTCCTCGCGATCACCAACCGACCGACAGCTCTGGCTCTCAGCCGTCAGAACGTTCCGACTTTCCCGCGCGGCACAGACGCCAGCTCTGGACAACACTGGGCCAGTGCTGATCTGACGTCGAAGGGCGCATACACGCTTCTCGACACCGACGGCGACCCTGACGTGATCCTCGTGGGCACCGGTTCCGAGGTGCAGATCGCCGTCAAGGCACGCGAGCTGCTCGCTACTGATGGCATCAAGGCGCGTGTCGTCTCCATGCCGTGCCGCGAGTGGTTCGAGCAGCAGGACGAGGCCTACCGCGAGAGCATCATCCCGGCAGGCTTGCGTGCCCGTGTCGCGGTTGAAGCCGGCGTGGCCTTCGGCTGGCGCGATGTGGTCGGCGACGCCGGTCGCATCGTCAGCATCGAGCACTACGGCGCCTCAGCTGCCTTCGCGACGCTGTACGAGAAGTTCGGCGTGACGCCGGACGCCGTTGCCGCTGCTGCTCGTGACTCCATCGCCGCAGCAGGCTCAGCCCCCACCGCACCGTTCCACGCGCGACCCGCAGGAGCAGTCGGACCCGCAGACAACCCAGACGCGCCCCCTACGCCGTAGACGGCGTGGGGGGACCCCACCCACTGAGTCTGATCCTCACGAAGGAGACACCATGAACGACCGCTTGAAGGCCCTCGGCGATGCCGGAGTGTCGATCTGGCTCGACGACCTGTCCCGCGAACGCATCGAGACCGGCAACCTCAAGAAGCTCATTGACGAGTCGGGCGTCGTCGGCGTGACGACCAACCCCTCGATCTTCGCCTCCGCACTCGCCAACGGCGAGAAGTACGAGCCGCAGATCAAGGAGCTCAAGGCTGCCGGCGCCGACGTCGACACGACGGTCTTCGAGCTCACCACCAAGGACGTCAAGGACGCCGCCGAGATCTTCCGGCCGGTCTATGACGCCACCAATGGTTTTGACGGTCGGGTGTCGATCGAGGTCGAGCCCGGACTCGCCCGTGACACCGACGCGACCATTGCCATGGCGAAGACGCTGTGGGACAAGGTGGGTCAGCCCAACACGCTGATCAAGATCCCGGCCACGGTCGAGGGCCTGCCCGCCATCGCCGCAACAACGGCGGCGGGCATCAGCGTCAACATCACCCTGATCTTCTCCCTCGAGCGCTATCGCGGTGTGATGGACGCCTACCTCTACGGGCTCGAGCAGGCCGACGCAGCCGGCAAGGACCTCTCGACGGTCCACTCCGTCGCATCGTTCTTCGTCAGCCGGGTCGACTCCGAGATCGACAAGCGTCTCGCCGACGACAGCCCGCTTCGCGGCGAGGCCGCCATAGCCAACGCGCGTCTCGCCTACGAGGCGTACGAAAAGGTCTTCAGCTCCGAGCGCTTCACGGCACTCGCCGCCAAGGGCGCCAACACCCAGCGTCCGCTGTGGGCGTCGACCGGCGTCAAGGACCCGGCCTACTCCGACACGATGTACGTCACCGAGCTCGTCGTCGCCAACACCGTCAACACGATGCCCGAGAAGACCCTCGAGGCGGTTGCCGATCACGGCGAGATCCGCGGCGATGCCGTCACCGGCACGTACGACGAAGCTCGCAAGGTCATCGCCGACCTCGAGGCAGAGGGGATCAGCTACGACGAGGTCGTCGCCCTCCTCGAGACCGAAGGGCTTGAGAAGTTCGATGCCTCCTGGGCAGAGCTCCTCGAGACCGTGTCCAACGAGCTCGACAAGGCCTGACACGTGGTCGAGCTCTTCCTCACCGCGCCATCGCAACACGAATACGAAGGCGCTTTGAAGAGAGCCATCGACAGTCGAATCGCCTCGCGCATCGCCGAGAACGATCCGACCGAATGGGGCCCGGACGCCGTTTCGGAAGCCTCGATCCGCCTGAGCTGGACCGGACTCGCAGAGTCGTCCCGACCGCTGATCGCGGAGATCACCGAGCTTCGCGAGAGCCTGGCGGCCAAGGGACTCGATCACGTGGTGCTCTGCGGCATGGGCGGTTCGTCACTTGCGCCAGAGGTCATCTGCCACACGTATGGCGTCCCGCTGACGGTCCTCGACTCGTCGCAACCGGACATGGTGAGGTCGGCCATCGCCGACCGGCTGGATCGCAGCATCGTCGTCGTCGCCAGCAAGTCGGGCGGGACGATCGAGACCGACAGCCAACGACGTGCGTACGAGAAGGCATTCACCGACGCGGGCCTCACGCCGACCGACCACATCATCGTCGTGACTGATCCAGGCTCACCGCTCGACAAGGAAGCGACAGCCGCTGGTTACCGCGTGTTCCACGCGGATCCCAACGTCGGGGGCCGCTACTCCGCGCTGACGGCGTTCGGTCTCGTACCCAGCGGTCTTGCCGGTGCCGATGTCGGCGAGCTCCTCGACCAGGCAGCGTCCGTGCACGATGACGTCGCTCTTGATGGTGCCGACAACCCGGCGCTGCGACTCGGTGTGCTGCTCGGAGTCGCACATCGTCATCGCGTCGACAAGCTCATCATGGCTGATCAGTCGAGACATGGCTTCGGAGACTGGATCGAGCAGCTTGTCGCTGAGTCGACGGGCAAGAACGGCAAGGGCATTCTTCCGGTCGTCGTACCGTTCGAGAACGCCGTCAACTTCAACCCGAGCACCGCTGACTCGATACTGCTGTCGATCGATGGCCATGACGCACCTGAGGCCCAGTCGGGCTATGGCATCGCGATCAAGGCAACCCTGGGCGTCGAGATGCTCGTGTGGGAGACGGCTGTTGCTGTCGCCGGCAGCGTGATCGGCATCAACCCGTTTGATCAGCCCGACGTCGAGAGCGCCAAGCAAGCCGCCCGCGACATGCTCGGCGGCGCAGGCCTGGAACCCACGCCGGACTTCACCGCTGCCGGCATCGACGTCTACGGTGCTGATGGCACTACCGTCGCCGACGCGGTCGCCTCGCTGTTCGGCCAGCTCGACCTGCACCATGGCTACGTCGCTCTGCAGGTCTATCTCGACCGCTTTGACCACGCCGACTTCGCAGCAGCGCGAGAGATCGTCGCGCAGCGCACTGGCCGCCCGACGACATTCGGCTGGGGCCCTCGCTTCCTCCACTCGACCGGCCAGTATCACAAGGGCGGCCCCGCAACTGGAGTCTTCCTGCAGATCACGGGTGACCCGGTCGAGGATCTCGAAGTGCCTGGTCGCGACTTCACGTTCGGATCGTTCATCCAGTCGCAGGCGGCAGGCGATGCAGCAGTCCTGCGTGAGCGCGGACGCCCGGTCGTACGTCTGCACCTGAAGGACGTACCTGCTGGCCTCCAGTTGCTCCGAACCGTGCTCGCGGGCAAGGGCGAAGCGTGACCACCAATCCGCTACGCGATCCTCGCGACCGCCGACTCCCCCGCATTGCCGGGCCCTGCAGCCTGATTCTGTTCGGCGTGACGGGCGACCTCGCGAAGAAGAAGCTCATCCCCGCGGTCTACGACCTCGCCAACCGTGGTCTGCTGCCTCCCGGCTTTGCCTTGGTTGGCTTCGCGCGCCAGGACTTCGGCAAGCAGGCGTTCTCGAAGATGATCAAGCAGGCGGCCAAGGACGGCGCTCGTACGCCGTGGAGCGAGACCGTATGGAAGCAGCTTGCCGCTGGCATCCGTTTCGTTCCCGGAGAGTTCGACGACGATGACGCCTGGGAGCGCCTCGGCAAGACGATGAAGGAGCTCGACGAGCAGCAGGGCACGGGTGGCAACCACGCGTTCTACCTCTCGATCCCACCCGGCCTCTTCCCTGTCGTCGTCTCGCAGATCAAGAAGCATGGACTAGCTGAGTCGTCACAGGGATGGCGCCGCGTCGTCATCGAGAAGCCGTTCGGACACGACCTTGCGTCGGCGCAGGAGCTCAACCAGATCGTCGCCGACGTCTTCCCGAGCCAGTCGGTGTTCCGCATCGACCACTACCTCGGCAAGGAGACTGTGCAGAACATCCTGGCGTTCCGATTCGCCAACGGGATGTTCGAGCCGATCTGGAACAACCACTACGTCGACCACGTCCAGATCACGATGGCCGAGGACATCGGCATCGGGTCCCGCGCCGGCTACTACGACGGCATCGGCGCAGCACGCGATGTCATCCAGAACCACCTGCTCCAGCTCATGGCCCTGATCGCGATGGAGGAGCCCGTCTCGTTCAACGCCAAGAGCCTGCGCATCGAGAAGCAGAAGATCCTCGCCAACGCCCGCCCACCGGCCCGCATGGACCTTCACACCGCCCATGCGCAGTACGACGGCGGCTGGGCCGGTGGCGAGAAGGTGCTCGGCTACCACGAGGAGGCCGGCATCCCCAGGGGCTCGACCACCGAGACGTACGCCGCGATGCGCATCGACATCAGCACCCGCCGATGGGCCGGCGTGCCGTTCTACCTGCGTACCGGCAAGCGCCTGGGCCGTCGCGTCACCGAGCTTGCCGTCGTCTTCAAGCGGGCCCCGCACCAGCCATTCAGCAAGCACGACGTCGAGGAGCTCGGCCAGAACGCACTCGTCATGCGCATCCAGCCCGATGAGGGTGTGACATTGCGCTTCGGAGCCAAGGTGCCCGGCACGACGATGGAGATCCGCGACGTCAACATGGACTTCGCCTACGGCGGCGCCTTCGTCGAGAGCAGCCCCGAAGCGTACGAGCGCCTCATCCTCGACGTGTTGCTCGGCGACCCCCCGCTGTTCCCGCATCGCGAGGAGGTCGAGCTTGCCTGGGAGATCCTTGACCCGGTGATCCAGCACTGGAGCAAGCAGAAGTCAATCGACACCTATCCGTCGGGTACGTGGGGCCCTGCGTCCGCCGACAAGATGCTCGAACGCGACGGCCGAGCTTGGAGGCGTCCCTAGTCATGGAGATCGCGCTCGAGAAAACCAACGCCGCGCGGATCGCACGCGCGCTCATCAAGGCCCGCCGTGCCGCCGGCAGCCCGGCGATGGACATGGTGCTCACGCTGCTCGTCGTCACCGACGACGACGCCGTCACTGAAGCGCTGAAGACCGCAACCACCCTGTCCCGCGAGCATCCGTCACGCGTGATCGGCGTGATCCTGGGTGACGGACGCGGCGCTGCCGAGCTCAACGCCAAGGTGCGGGTCGGAGAGAACTCGTCAGGCGAGTCGATCTTGCTGCGCATCTCCGGTGAGCTCACCAAGCACGCCGAGTCCGTCGTACTGCCTCTCCTGCTTCCCGACTCCCCCGTGGTGGTCTGGTGGCCCGGCAAACCTCCCACCAAGCCGTCAGCGGATGCCATCGGCAAGCTGGCCCAACGTCGGCTCACCGACGCCGAAGCCACGGACTCTCCGATTCGCTCGCTCAAGGCCGTTGCGCGCGAGTTCGCTCCGGGCGACACAGACCTGTCCTGGACCCGCCTTACGCCGTGGCGCGCTCTCTTGGCTGCTGCACTCGACCAGTCCACCAGCAAGGTCTCCGGCGGCACTGTGGTCGCTGGCACAGGCAACCCGGCAGCGACTCTGCTCGTCGCCTGGCTGGAGAGTCGGCTCAAGGTGCCGATCACCCTGCGCAAGGGCGAGATCGAGCAGATCTCCTCCGTCGTGCTGCAATCCACGGCTGGCGACGTGCGCATCGAACGCATTGGTCCGACCTCATGCCACTTCAGCGTGCCCGGCTCATCACCGCGTGAAGTGCCGCTAGGCGCTCGTACGCTCGCAGAGCTGCTGGCCGAGGACCTGCGCCGCCTCGACTCCGACGACATCTACGAGGCGACCATTCGCCACCTGCTCACGCCATGAGGCGAACCGAGGTCGTGCCCGACGCGACAACGCTGGCGACGACGGTTGCCTCGCTCCTGTCGATCCGCATCGCTGACGTACAAGCCACGGGTCGTCGACCCAGCGTTGTGCTCACCGGCGGGACGATCGCCATCGCCATCTACGAGGCGCTCGAGCCCGGTTCGGTCGACTGGACTGACGTGGACTTCTACTGGGGCGATGAGCGATTCGTTCCGGAAGGTCATGCCGATCGAAATGACCAGCAGGCGAGGAACTCATTCCTGGCTCGCTTGGAAGTACCCGAAGATCACATCCATTCGATGCCTGCGCACGGCTGTGATCTCAGCATGGCCGACGCGGCAAACGCGTACGGCGACAAGCTCCCGCGCGACCCGTTCGATGTGGTGCTCCTCGGAATGGGTCCCGATGGCCATGTCGCGTCCCTGTTTCCCGGGTTCCAGCAGCTACATGAGACCGAGCGCCGAGTCGTCGAGGTGTTCAACTCCCCCAAGCCGCCGCCCGAACGCGTCACGATGACGTTCCCGACTCTCAACAACGCCGATGCCGTGTGGTTCCTGGTGTCAGGCGATGGCAAGGCCGAGGCCGTGGCTCGCGCTCTTGGTGACGGCACCATCGACGACACGCCCGCCACCGGAGTGACGGGCGCGACGGAAACACTATGGCTGCTCGACGAAGCAGCGGTTTCGCAGCTCTAGAAGATGACTTCACCGGTCTTGCGCTTGGTGCGCAGCATCTCGATGGCCTCGGTGAGGATCTCTGCCGCTTCGGTCTCGGATCGGCGCTCCTTCACGTATGCGAGGTGCGTCTTGTAGGGCGCAACCTTGAGGGCCGACTGGAGGTTCTCGGCGTCGACGCCCGCAGGAAGTCCACAGCGCGGGCAGTCCCACGACTCAGGCGCTTCAGCCTCGACGGCGAACTGCAGCACGGTGGTGTGCTCGTTCATGCAGAAGTACGAGACCGACTGGCGCGGAGCTGATTCGCCGCGCTCGGCTTCTCCCATGGGTCCAGCCCCGATGCGGCTGCCCCGGATCGCGCCTGCCGCCACTAGTTGCTCACCTTCAGGAGCAGGCCGAGTGCGAAGATGCACACGACCCAGACGACAGCGATGCCGACCGTGATGCGGTCAAGGTTGCGCTCCGCAACTGACGAGCCGCCCAGCGAGCTGGAGACACCTCCACCGAACATGTCGGAGAGGCCACCCCCACGGCCCTTGTGCATGAGAACCAGCACGATCATCAGCAGACTGCTGATCGTGAGGATTATGGAGAACGTCAAAATCACGGGTGGACCTTCGTAGTCAGGCGCCGGAAAGATCCGGCATGTCGTAGAACCGAGCAATCCCGGCGAACTCCTCCGCTTGGAGGCTCGCACCGCCAACCAAAGCTCCGTCGACGTCCGACTTCGCCATGATGGCGGCAATGTTCGCCGCTTTCACCGATCCGCCGTAAAGGATACGCAATGAGTCTGCAGCATCGGCAGACCAGGTCTCGGCAACACGTGCACGAATCGCCGCGCAGACCTCCTGCGCGTCCTCAGGAGTGGCAACTTCGCCGGTGCCGATCGCCCATACAGGCTCGTATGCAACCACCATCGAGGCGATCTGCTCAGCGCTGAATCCGGCGAGCGAACCGTCAATCTGAGCCAGCGTGTAGGCCACGTGCTTGCCCGACTGGCGGATCTCGAGGCCCTCGCCGACGCACACGATCGGTGTCATACCGGCTGCAAGTGACTTGGCAGCCTTGGTGTTGACGAGAGCGTCCGACTCACCGTGGTACTCACGGCGCTCGGAGTGACCGACGACGACGTATGAGCAGCCGAGCTTGGCGAGCATCGTTGCGGAGATCTCGCCGGTGTAGGCGCCACCGTCGTGCTCGGAGACATCCTGAGCGCCGTAGCCGATTGCCAAGTGGTCGCCGTCGACCAGCGTCTGCACGCTTCGGATGTCGGTGAACGGAGGGATCACGACGACTTCGGACTTCTCGAAGTCATGCTTCTTGTCCTGCAACGTCCAGGCGAGCTTCTGGACGAGAACAACGGCTTCCTGGTGGTTGAGGTTGGACTTCCAGTTGCCGGCCATCAAAGGCTTGCGAGACGCCATTTCAGTTGCCTTCCAGAATGTCGAGACCCGGGAGCGTCTTGCCCTCGAGGTATTCGAGACTTGCTCCACCACCGGTGGAGATGTGACCGAAGTCCGTGTCCTCGAAGCCGAGCTGGCGTACGGCCGCGGCTGAGTCGCCGCCGCCGACGACCGACAGGCCGTCAACTTCGGTGAGCGCTTGTGCGATTGCGCGAGTGCCGGCCTCGAAGGACGACATCTCGAACACGCCCATCGGACCGTTCCAGAACACGGTCTTGGACGACACAATGAGCTCGGCAAACGCTGCACCGCTGTCGGGCCCGATGTCGAGGCCGAGCTGGTCGGCTGGGATCGAATCGGCCGCAACCGTCGAAGCGTTGGCGTCCTTGAACTCCGGTGCCACGACGATGTCGGTTGGCAGCACCAGCTTGACGCCCTTGGCCTCAGCCTGGGCGATGTAGTCGCGAGCGATGTCGAGCTGGTCCTCTTCGAGAAGTGACTTGCCGACCTCGTGGCCCTGCGCCTTGAGGAAGGTGAAGACCATCCCGCCACCGATCAGCAGGTTGTCAGCCTTGTCGAGCAGGTTGTCTATGACGCCGAGCTTGTCGGAGACCTTCGAGCCGCCCAGAACCACCGTGTAGGGACGCTCAGGCGATTCGGTGAGGCGCTTGAGCACCTTCACCTCTGCCTCGACCAGCCCACCAACTGCGGCGGGCAGTCGAGTGGCGATGTCAAAGACGCTGGCCTGCTTGCGGTGCACCACGCCGAAACCGTCCGACACGAACACATCAGCCAGGTCCGCGAGCTCGTCCGCGAACTTGCCGCGTACGGCATCGTCCTTGCTGGTCTCGCCGGCGTTGAACCGTACGTTCTCCAGGACGAGCACATCGCCGTCGGCGAGGCTCGCGATCTGGTTCTGGGCGTCGTCGCCGACCGTGTCCTTGGCGAAGTAGACCTGCGGCTCGATGAGCTCACCCAGGCGGGTGGCGACCGGCTCAAGTGAGTACTTCGCCTCCGGCTTGCCCTCCGGGCGTCCGAGGTGTGCGAGGACCAGCACCTGAGCGCCCGCGTCGGCGAGCTGGACGATCGTCGGGACGCTCGCGCGTACGCGGCCGTCGTCGGTGATCGTCGTACCCTCGAGCGGGACGTTGAGGTCACTTCGGACGAGCACGCGCTTGCCGCGCAAGTCACCCAGGTCGCTGATCGTCTTCACAGGTCACAGCCCTCTGTTGATCAAAGTGAGTTGCCGACGAGGACCGTGAGGTCGACGAGGCGGTTGGAGTAGCCCCACTCGTTGTCGTACCAACCGACGACCTTGACTTGGTCGCCGATGACCTTGGTCAGGCCCGAGTCGAAGATGCACGACGCCGGGTCAGTCACGATGTCGGAGGACACGATCGGGTCCTCGGTGTAGACGAGGAAGCCCTTGAGCGCACCCTCGGATGCGTCCTTGATGATCTGGTTGACCTCTTCGACCGACGTCTCACGCGATGCCGTGAATGTCAGGTCCGTGGCCGAGCCGGTGGGCACGGGGACGCGGAGGGCGTAACCGTCGAGCTTGCCCTTGAGCTCGGGGAGCACGAGGCTGACAGCCTTCGCCGCACCGGTCGAGGTCGGGACGATGTTGATCGCAGCTGCACGCGCTCGACGCAGATCGTCGTGCGGAGCGTCCTGCAGGTTCTGGTCCTGCGTGTAGGCGTGGATCGTCGTCATCAGGCCACGCTCGATGCCGAGACCGTCGTTCAGTGCCTTGGCCATCGGCGCGAGGCAGTTGGTCGTGCACGAGGCGTTGGAGATGATCGTGTGTGCGGCGGCGTCGTACGTGTCGTGGTTGACACCCATCACGATCGTGGCGTCTTCGTTCTTGGCCGGAGCCGAGATGATGACCTTCTTGGCACCGCCGTCGACGTGGGCCTTGGCCTTGGTCGCGTCGGTGAAGAAGCCAGTCGACTCGATCACGATGTCGGCGCCAACAGCGGCCCAGTCGAGCTTCGCGGGATCGCGCTCAGCGAAGGCGGCGATCTTCTGGCCACCGACGGTGATCGACGTGTCGTCGTACGTGACGTCGGCGTCGAGGCGACCGAGGATCGAGTCGTACTTGAGCAGGTGTGCGAGCGTCTTGTTGTCCGTCAGGTCGTTGACGGCGACGATCTCGATGTCTGCTCCGGCGGCGCGTGCCGCGCGGAAGAAGTTGCGGCCGATGCGGCCAAATCCATTGATGCCTACGCGAACAGTCACGGGGAACAGATCTCCTGCGGATTGGTTTGGGTAACGACCTCACCCTACCGAGTTGCTTCTGCTACCCGCGAGTCACCTACTCGGCGAGAGACTCTTCGTTGAGGCTCGACTCGGTGTCGGGGATGCCGAGCTCCTCGGCACGCTTGTCGGCCATCGCGAGCAGGCGGCGTATGCGCCCGGCGATAGCGTCCTTGGTCAGCGCCGGTTCGTGCAGTTGTCCGAGTTCCTCGAGGCTCGCCTGACGGTGCTCAACTCGCAGGCTTCCGGCCATCTTGAGGTGGTCGGGCACCTCCTCGCCGAGGATCTCCAGCGCACGCTGAGCTCGCGCCCCGGCGGCCACTGCTGCGCGCGCGGAACGGCGAAGGTTGGCGTCGTCGAAGTTGGCCAGGCGGTTGGCGGTGGCACGGACCTCGCGACGCATACGTCGTTCTTCCCAGGCCAGCAGCGATTCGTGAGCGCCGAGACGGGTCAGAAGCGCACCGATGGCCTCCCCATCGCGGATCACCACGCGATCGATACCGCGGACTTCACGGGCCTTGGCGCTGATGCCGAGCCGACGGGCTGCGCCGACCAGAGCGAGAGCAGCTTCAGGGCCAGGACAGCTGACTTCAAGAGCTGAGGAACGACCGGGTTCGGTGAGCGATCCGTGGGCGAGGAACGCGCCACGCCACGCAGCAACGGCGTCGCATGACGAGCCGGAGACGACCTGGGGAGGCAGTCCGCGGATCGGGCGGCCACTCGCGTCAATCAGGCCGGTCTGGCGGGCGAGAGCGTCGCCGTCCTTGGCAACACGTACGACGTAGTGGGTCGCCTTACGGATGCCAGCGTTCTGCATGACCAGCATCTCGCTGTCGTGGCCGTAGACCTCGGCAATGTCCTTGCGGAGACGGCGTGCGGCGGCTCCGGTGTCGAGCTCAGCCTCGATCACGATGCGCCCGGCGACGATGTGCAGCCCGCCAGCGAAGCGGAGGATCGATGAGACTTCAGCCTTGCGGCAGCACGACTTGGTGATCGCCGTGTTGGCGAGCTCTGCCTTGACCTGAGCAGTCATTGCCATTGGGTAGAACCCCCATAAGTCGATATCCCCGGAGTCACTCTATGCCTGTTTCATCGCGCGACTGAACGCGGCCGCAAGCCGAATTGGGTCGTGCTGGTCGGAACCTGGCGCCGCCGCAACTTCTGCCACGACAAGCTTCGCTCCGAGTGATCGGGCCATGGCTTCTAGGTTGCCACGGGTGTCCACGAGCGAGGTGTCGGCAATGACGACGTCAAGGCCCAGCTCGGGCGCGTGAGCCGCGAGGACCTCGAGGTGGTCGACCGGTGTGAGTCCCTCGGTCTCGCCTGCCTGCTCGCCAAGGTTGAGGACCAGCACGCGTTGGGCTGTGCAGCTCACCAGTGCATCCCGAAGATCAGGGACCAACAGTGTCGGCATGACACTCGTGAACCATGAGCCCGGTCCGACGGTGACCCAGTCAGCGTCCTTCACGGCTGCGACGGCTTCCGGACATGCGGGCGGATCGTGTGGATCGAGTCGGACGCTGACGACCTGTCCGTCGACCGAGGCGACCTGCGACTGACCGCGTACGACCGTGAGCCGATCGGGCGCCGACCTCAGATGCACGTCGGCTTCGATGTCGAGAGGTACGGCTGCCATCGGGAGCACGCGTCCCTGGGCGCCAAGCAGCTGAGCCACCAAGTCCAAGCCAGCCACGTGATCGCCGAGCTGGTCCCAGATCGCTGCGATCAACAGATTACCAACGGCGTGATCCTTCAACGGTCCTTCGCTGGTGAACCGATGCTGCAGAACACCAGCCCAGATTCGACCCCATTCGTCGTCGCCGCACAATGCGGCGAGCGCCATCCGGAGGTCGCCGGGAGGAAGAACGCCGAGCTCCTCGCGGAGACGACCGGAGGATCCGCCGTTGTCGGCGACTGTCACAACACCGGTGAGCTCTCGTGTCAGGTGTCGTAGCGCCGAGAGACTCGCGGCGAGACCATGGCCTCCGCCGAATGCCACGACCTTGGGCGAAGAGTTGGGCGTGGCCCCGGTCATTCGCGTCCCAGGTCGCGATGGACGACGAGAACCTGCACGCCGTGCGAACGAAGACGCTCGCCCAGAGCCTCGGACATGGCCACGCTGCGGTGCCGACCGCCCGTGCAGCCCAGCGCGATGGTGAGGAAGTGCTGATCCTCACGCAGGTAGCCGTCGGTCAGCAGCGCAATGAGATCGTCGTACTTCTCGAGGAACGGGCCGGACAACGGTTGCTTGTGGATGTAGTCGCGTACGGGCTCGTCGAGACCGCTGAGAGGTCGCAGCTCGTCGACCCAGTAGGGGTTGGGCAGGAATCGAAGGTCGGCCACCATGTCGGCATCGATCGGCAGCCCGTACTTGAACCCGAACGACATCACCGTCGCGCGAAGACCCGTGTTGGTGGGTTCCTCAAATGCTGCACGGATCCGCTGGCCCAGCTGGTGGACGTTGAGGTTGGTCGTGTCCACGACGAGATCGGCGCGTCCGCGGATGCGGCGCAGGAGCTCGCGTTCGCGGTCGAATCCGTCCATCAACCGTTCTTCACGACTCAGTGGGTGAGGGCGGCGTGCAGCTTCCTGGCGACGTACAAGGACTTCATCGGACGCCTCGAGATAGAGGATGCGGGCGCTGACCCCGTCCTTGCGGAGGGACTCCAGCTCGTCGACCAGTCGCGCAAAGAACTCACGCGAACGCGCGTCGACGACCACGGCGAGACGGTCAAATTCGGATGACTCGGCAGTATCGACGACGGCCTTGATGAGGCTGGGCGGGATGTTGTCGACGACGTAGTAGCCGAGCTTCTCGAGAACCTTGGCTGCCGAGCCGCGTCCCGCTCCGGTCATACCGGTGACGACGACGAATTGCGACAGCTTGGTCAACGGTCCTCCATGATCTCGCCGGTCGCGGTGTTGACGGCCGGTGCTGACTCGCCCGCTGCGAGTGCGTCCACGATGGATTGTGCCGTAGCAGGGCCGATGCCGGGGACAGTTGCGATCTCTTGTGCGGTGGCCTGTCGAAGCTTCTTGACCGAGCCGAACGTCTTGAGAAGGGCTTTGCGTCGCGTCGGCCCGAGTCCGCTCACCGGGTCGAGCACGCTGTCGATCATCGACTTGCTGCGTCGCTGACGGTGGTGCGTGATCGCGAACCGGTGTGCTTCGTCACGAATGCGCTGCAGGAGGTAGAGGCCTTCGCTGGTGCGCGGCATGATCACCGGGTCTGGATCGGTGGGGAGCCACACCTCCTCGAGCCGCTTCGCGAGGCCGACCAGTGCGATGTCAGAGATGCCCAGCTCGTTCAGCGCTGCCTGGGCCGCGGCTACCTGTGGCGGACCGCCGTCGACGACGACCAGTGCCGGCGTGTAGGCGAAGCGTCTCGGCTTGCCAGTCTCGGGATCGATGCCCGGACCGTCCTCGTCGTTGCCCTCGCGGGCCCGAAGGAGCTGGGTGAACCTGCGGGTGATCACCTCGTGCATCGCCGCAACATCGCTCTGTCCCTCGTTGCGGATCGTGAAGCGGCGGTACTCGGACTTGCGGGGCAACCCGTCCTCGAACACAACCATCGACGCCACGGTCTCGGTCGCGCCAAGGTTGGAGATGTCGTAGCACTCGACGCGCAGGGGTGCGGTGGGAAGACCGAGTGCCTCTTGGATCTCCTCGAGCGCAAGGCTGCGGGCCGTGAGGTCCGACGACCGCTTCATCTTGTGCCGCATCATCGACTGCTTTGCGTTCTGCTCGACCGTGGCCATGAGCGCGCGCTTGTCACCTCGGCGTGGCACCCGGATCGTGACCGGTCCCCCGCGACGTTCGCTGAGCAGCTCTGTGACGATGTTGGAATCGGACGGCAGGGTCGGTACGAGCACGTCCCTCGGAATTGCCGACGGGATGGCGTCTTCGTACAGGGTCATCAGCGCGCTCTGCACGAGATCGCTGAATGGCGCCTCATCTGTCTTGTCGGCAACCCATCCGCGCTGGCCTCGAATACGTCCACCTCGTACGGAGAAGATCTGTACGGCGACCTCGAGAGGGTCGTCAACGAAGCCGAGCACGTCAGCATCGGTGCCGTCACCAAGCACGACGGTCTGCTTCTCGAGCACGCGCTGCATCGCGGCCAGGTCGTCGCGCAGCTTGGCGGCGAGCTCGAACTCCTCGGCATCAGACGCTTCGCGCATGCGCTTCTCGATGCGCTTGGTGAAGCCGGCGGTCTGGCCGCCCATGAAGGCGAGGAAGTCGTCGACGATCGCGCGGTGCTCCTCCGCTGTCACCCTGCCGACGCAGGGAGCGGCGCACTTGCCGATGTCGCCGAGCAGGCATGGCCGACCGATCGCCGCGGCACGCCTGAACACCCCCTGCGAGCACGACCGCATCGGAAACACCCGCAGGAGCGTGTCGACAGTGTCGCGGATCGCCCAGGCGTGTCCGTATGGACCGAAGTAGCGAACACCCTTGCGTTGGGCTCCTCGCATCACGGTGACCCGCGGGAACTCTTCACTGACAGTGACCGCGAGCCATGGATAGGACTTGTCGTCGCGGTACTTGACGTTGAATCGCGGGTCGAACTCCTTGATCCAGGAGTACTCCAGCGCCAGGGCTTCGACCTCGGTGTCGACGACCGTCCAGTCGACCGAGCTTGCGGTCAGCACCATCTGCTGTGTGCGCTGGTGCAGGCCCGAGACGTCCTGGAAGTAGGAGCTGAGTCGTGGACGCAGCGACTTGGCCTTGCCGACATAGATGACCCGACCCGCGTCATCGCGGAAGCGATAGACGCCAGGCGCAGTAGGGATCTCCCCCTGCGCCGGTCGATAGCTTGCCGGGTCTGCCACACCGTCAGCCTACGAGGTGAGGGCGACAGTCAGTGGTGTGCAGCGCGGCGACGCGGGACCAGATGCATCACCGCGACCACGATCGCACCCACGACCGCGCCGACGACCGCTGACAGCCCTGTGTTGGTGAGCCAACCACCGACAGCTCCGAAGCCGCCGAGCGCTTCGTGGACGTGGTGCTCCAGGTCATGCACCATCTCGTACGGCCCGTGCCACCCGAGGTCGTCGACGCCGACGAGCAGGATGTGACCTCCGACCCAGAGCATCGCCACGATGCCGACGGCCGAGATGGTGCCGAGGACCTTGGGCATGGCCCTGACGAGCGCCAAGCCGAACCGCTGGGAGGCAGCGGACTTTCGCTGGGCGAGCGCGAGCCCGATGTCGTCCATCTTCACGATCAACCCGACAACGCCGTAGACCAGCACTGTGATGGCGATCGCGACGACCGCGAGGATCGCCAGGCGTGACGCGAAGGCCTCGTTCGCGACCTCGTTGAGCGCGATGACCATGATCTCGGCCGACAGGATGAAATCGGTGCGGATGGCGCCGGAGACGAGCGTGTTCTCCTGATCGGGGGTCAGTTCGGACGACTGCGCCTCCTCGGCCTCTGGCTCGTGGCCGGTGATTCGCTCGAAGATCTTCTCGGCGCCCTCGAAGCACAGGTAGGTGCCGCCGAGCATCAACAGGGGCGTCAGCAAGTCCGGCAGGAACTCGCTCAGCAGGAGGGCCGCGGGCAGGATGAACAGCAGTTTGTTGCGCAGCGATCCGATCGCGATCTTGCGGATCATCGGCAGCTCGCGCTTTGCGGCGACACCCTGCACGTACTGAGGAGTCACGGCAGTGTCGTCAACGACGACTCCTGCGGCCTTGGCACTCGCGCGACCGGCCGCCGCTCCGACGTCGTCGACGGACGCCGCCGCCGTCTTCGCCAGTACCGCGATGTCGTCGAGCAGTGCCGCCAGTCCTCCAGCCATGCGATGAGCCTAGAGGAGAGGCTTGAGGAATGCCCCTGTGTGGCTCGCCCCGCTGTTGGCGATGTCCTCGGGGGTGCCTTCGGCGATCAGAAGTCCACCGCCGCTGCCGCCCTCGGGTCCCATGTCGATGACCCAGTCGGCTGTCTTGATGACGTCGAGGTTGTGCTCGATGACGATGACCGAGTTGCCGGCGTCGACGATGCGGCCGAGTACGCCGAGGAGCTTGCGGATGTCCTCGAAGTGCAGACCGGTGGTCGGCTCGTCCAAGACGTAGACCGTACGACCTGTGGACCGCTTCTGGAGCTCAGCGGAGAGCTTGACGCGCTGCGCCTCACCACCGGAGAGCGTCGGCGCCGACTGGCCGAGTCGTACATAGCCGAGGCCGACGTCGACCAAGGTGCGCAGGTGACGGGCTATCGCGGGGATGGCCTCGAAGAAGTCGACGGCTTCCTCGATCGGCATCTCGAGTACTTCTGCGATGGTCTTGCCCTTGTAGTGCACCTCGAGCGTCTCGCGGTTGTAGCGAGCCCCGTGGCAGACCTCGCAGGCGACGTAGACGTCAGGAAGGAAGTTCATCTCGATCTTGATCGTTCCGTCGCCGGAGCACGCCTCGCACCGGCCGCCTTTGACGT
>JBBSJW010000053.1:0-20666 GCA_038256885.1 Propionibacteriales bacterium | reverse complement strand
CGTGCAGATCGACGAGTGCCTGTGAGACCTCTTCGCGGGTCTCGCCCATGCCGAGGATCAGGTTGGACTTGGTGACCAGGCCGTAGTCGCGTGCCTGCGTGATGACGTCGAGCGAACGCTCGTAACGGAACGCTGGGCGGATGCGCTTGAAGATGCGGGGGACCGTCTCGACGTTGTGAGCCAACACCTCGGGGCGGCTGTCGAAGACCTGCTCGAGCAGCTCGGGCACGCCGTTGAAGTCGGGGATGAGGTTCTCGACACCGATGCCGGGGTTGAGCTCGTGGATCTTGCGGACCGTCTCGGCGTACAGCCAGGCACCACCGTCGGGTACGTCATCGCGAGCGACACCTGTGATGGTCGCGTAGCGGAGCTGCATCTTCTGCACGCTCTCGGCCACACGGCGAGGCTCGTCGCGGTCGATCGGGTCGGGCTTGCCGGTGTCGATCTGGCAGAAGTCGCAGCGGCGGGTGCACTGTTCGCCGCCGATGAGGAACGTCGCTTCACGGTCTTCCCAGCACTCGAAGATGTTGGGACAACCGGCTTCCTGACAGACCGTGTGGAGACCTTCGCCCTTCACCAGATTCATCAGCTCGGTGTATTCGGGACCCATCTTGGCGCGAGTCTTGATCCACTCGGGCTTCTTCTCGATCGGGGTCTCCGCGTTGCGGACTTCGAGCCGCAGCATCTTGCGGCCTTCAGGAGCGATAGTCACCAGGTCAGCCTACGCCTGCGCGCCAATGGAGAGATCAAGCAGTGGCACGGCCGCAGGAAGGTCTGGTGAGGGCACGTATGCCTTCCACTCCAACAGCTCGATCAGGTGTGTTGTCACAGCATCCGCGGACTCGCGTACGCCGACTGGTCGCCCCAATTCCTCAGTCAGGCTGGTCACTCCAGCGTCGGCAATGCCGCACGGTACGAAGCGCTCGTAATAGCTCAGATCGACGTCAGCGTTGAGCGAGAACCCGTGCATCGTCACGCCACGCGAGACACGGATGCCGATCGCCGCGACTTTGCGCTCGATCTTGCCGTTGCCGGCCGGCAGCCATACGCCAGAACGGCCGGCTACACGGCCGGTGGTGATGCCGAGATCGGCGATGGCGCGGATCAGGGCTTCCTCGACGCGGCGTACGTAGTCGACGACAAGGACGTGCGAGGGGAGCTTGGTGATCGGATATCCGACGAGCTGGCCCGGTCCGTGGAACGTGATCTTGCCGCCACGGTCGACGTCGATGACTGGAGTGCCGTCGAACGGGCGCTCGTGGGGCTCGGTACGGCGGCCAGCCGTGTAGACAGCCGGATGCTCGAGGAACATCGCGGTGTCCTCGATCTGGTCGTTCGCACGCTGCTCGTGAAGCTCGCGCTGCAGCTCCCAGGCGTCGAGGTAGTCGATTGCCTTGTCGCCGTACCAGTCGTCGATGATCTGGAGCTTCGTCACGACTCCAGCGTATCTCCGTCGACCAGCACCATCGAATCTATGTCGACGGAGGCGTTGGCGAACGACTCGCGGCGGTCAGCGGGCGACATCGCTGCGACATGCTCGAGTGCCTCGAGGGGGTAGTCGACAACCATTCGACCCGGCTGGACCGGCACGGTGCTGTGCACGATCCGATCGTCCAACACGTGCACCAGGTCGAACGACTGCGATCCGTCGTAGCCGCGCAAGCCGCGCGGATCAGCCGCCGGATCGATGATGTAACAGGTCGAGGCGGCAACCGAGACCGGCACAAAACCCAGCGTGCTGTGTGCGGAGTAGTGGTAGTGCCCGGCGAGGATCGTAAGAACGTCGGTGCCCTCGATCGCTTCAGCCAGCAGGTGTTGATCGGCGAGCTCGACGATCGTCAGCAGCTGCAGGTGCGTCGCGATCGGCGGATGGTGCATCGCCAGCACTGTGCCGTGCGGCGCGGGTGTCATCAGCTCCTCGCGCAGCCATTCCAGCTGGGTCGGCGTCAGCTCGCCGTCGTGATAGCCGGGGATCGTGGTGTCGAGCGCAATGATGCGTAGCCCGTTGATGTCGAAGACCTGGTCGATGGGCACGTCGGGATCAGCGTCGCGCCCGAGCAACCTGCGCGCGAACGGCTCACGCGAGTCGTGGTTGCCCATGACCCAGATGAGCTCGGCGCCCATCTCCGCCGCCGCGTCGACGACAACCGAGGCGACCGCTTCGTACGCCGCGGGCTCGCCGCGATCAGCAATGTCGCCCGTGAACACGATGGCTTCCGGCCGCACGGCTGCGAGGCGCTGCATGGTGGCTTCGAGGTAGGAGGCCGGGTCGGTGTTGCTGTAGACCGAGGCCCTACCGGTACCGAAGTGGGTGTCGCTGACGTGTGCGATGACGTGAGACGCAGGAGCGTGCTGACCGAGCTGCATGGTTCCAAGGTATGACTGCGGAGTGGCAGCCCTGTGGATGCCCATCGGCGGTCGCGAGGTGATTGCGCCACGGTGTCGAGATGGATTGGTTGGGCGCGTGGCTGGCAGCGATTGCGGCACTGGCATCGTCGGACGACGTTCGTTGGGCGGGAGTCCTGGGCGGGCTTGACGACGTACGGGCTGAGGCGTTTGCGAGCGCGGATCCCGCGCTGCTCGGCGAGGTGTACGTACGCGGCAACTCAGCGCGAGAGACCGATGCCGAGCTGATCCGCGACTACGAGCGAAGGGGAGCACGCGTCGTGGGAGCCGAGCTCATCGTGTTGTCCTGCAAGGTCCGACGGTCATCGGCTGATCAGGTACGCCTCGAGGTCGTCGACAGGCTCGCCCCGGCCCATGTGGAGTGGGACGACGGGACGACACGCGCACTGCCGCGCGACCTGCCGACCCGCCGATTCGTGACTCTCCTACGCACTTCATCTGGCTGGCGTATCGGCAACTAGAACCTGTTCCACTACTGTGACGGCGTGACTGACTACTTCTGGCTGGAGCGTGACGTATGAAGACCACTGTCGCTGTTGTGAACTCGCAGGGCGCCGACTTCTCCATTGAGGAGATCGAGCTCGGTGAGCCGCAGGCTGATGAGGTCTTGGTCAAGATCGTCGCGACCGGCTTGTGTCATACCGACATCCACCTCAAGGGCTTCCTGCCCGAGGAGATGTTCCCGAACGTCTTCGGCCACGAGGGCTCCGGCATCGTCGAGGCCGTCGGCGAGAGCGTCAGCGGTATCGAGGTCGGCGACCACGTGGTTCTGTCGTTCCGGTCCTGTCGCGGCTGCGAGAACTGCAAGAACGATCTGGTGGGCTACTGCGACTCGTCGCTGCTGCTCAACTACATGGGCATGCGAATGGATGGCAGCACGACGTACAGCCGCGACGGGTCACCCGTGTTCGGCAACTTCTTCGGCCAGTCGAGCCTCTCCCAGTACGCCATCGCGTACGCCGACAACTGTGTGGTCGTCGACAAGTCCGTCGACCTCACCAAGGTTGCTCCGTACGGCTGCGGATTCCAGACCGGCGCGGGCACCGTGCTGAACGTGCTCAAGCCCACTCCCACCGACAGCCTGGTCGTCTTCGGCTGTGGAGCCGTCGGCCTGTCCGCGCTCGCGGCCGCCAAGCACCTGGGCGTCGGAACGATCATTGCCGTCGACCCACTGGAGAGCCGTCGCGCCATCGCCGCTGGCTACGGCGCGATCGGCGTCGACCCCACGGCCGAGGACGACGTTGTTGCCAAGGTCAAGGAGCTCACCGGTGGTACCGGAGCGACCTACGCGATCGACACGACTGCGATTTCTGCGGTCGTGAAGCAGGCACAGCAGGCGCTGAAGGTCCGCGGCACGCTGGTCGCGCTCGGGCTGGGCGCCGAGGAGTACGCGATCGACGCGATCGATCTGCTGCAGACCGGCAAGGTCATCAAGGCATCCATCGAGGGCGACTCCGACCCGCTCGAAATGGTTCCGCGGCTGATCGCGCTGAACGCCGCCGGCGAGTTCGACGTCGACGGACTCATTGCGACCTACCCGTTCAGCGAGATCAACACCGCTGTCGCAGATGTCCTGGCCGGGAAGGTCGTCAAGCCCGTTCTCGTGTGGTGATGGCTAGGCGTCGCCCACGAGTCCGTCGAGCTGCATCCAGACCGGAGCACTTGCGGCGTGTTTCGGCGCGGAAGAAGTCGAGGTACTCGATGAAGGCGGCACGCGGATCGGTGCGTTTTGATGACGGCTCGGGAACGCCAGTCACAACGCAGCATCAATCGTCGAGGCGAGATCGGGGTGATCGAACTCGAACCCAGCGGAAGTCAGTGCCTTGGGGGAGACCCGCAGAGATCCGAGTAGGTCCTTCGCAATACCAGTGCCGAGCGCGGCCTTGAGCGCGATGCCGGGTGCGGCCAGGAAGGTCGGGCGGTTCAACGCCTTGCCCAGCGCGTCGGTGAACTCCGCGTTGGTCTGCGACTGAGGCATCGTCAGGTTGTACGGTCCGCTGGCCGTCTGCGACTCGAGCAGGAACTCGACCGCGCGCAGCCAGTCCTCGAGTGAGATGAACGACATGTATTGCGTGCCGGGTCCGAGCTTTGCGCCGGCACCGAGCTTGAACGGGATCAGCATGAGCTTGAGCAGGCCGCCGCGCTTGTCGAGCACCAGTGTCGTACGCAGGAACAACACTCGCGTCGTCTCGACGGCAGGTAGGGCTGCGTCTTCCCAGGCTTGTACGAGGTCGGAGAGGAAGCCGGTGCCAGCGGCGGATCGCTCGGTGAGGACCTCGTCGCCGCGGTCGTTGCCGTAGAAACCCATTGCTGATGCCGAGAGCATGACCGGCGGGGTGGGTGACTTGGCGATCGCCTGGGCTATGACGCTGGTCGGCGACGTGCGCGAGTCGAGCAGCTCCTGGCGATAGGCCCGCGTACGCGGCCAGCGTGAGATGGAGGCGCCGGACAGGTTGATCACGGCGTCAGCCGCGTTGATCAGGTCCTGGTCGATGACACCGGCCGCTGGATCCCAGTGTGAGGTGTCGTCGCCGGAGCTTGAGCCTGAGCGCACCAGTCGAGTGACCGTGTGCCCGCGCTCGCGCAGGTGGTCAGTCAGCGCCGTGCCGAGGAATCCCGACGCGCCGCCGATGACTATCTTCATGTGGTCAGGAACCGAGCTCGACCTCGAACGCGCCAGCCTGCAGTCGTTGCTTGACTGCAGTCAGGAACCTGCCCGCGTCGGCACCGTCGACAAGACGGTGGTCGTACGTGAGTGCGAGGTAGGCCATGCTGCGGACCGCGATGCTCTCGCCGACCGACGGGTCGGTGATGACCACTGGACGCTTCACGACCGCGCCGACGCCCAGGATCGCGACCTGTGGCTGGTTGATGATCGGCGTGTCGAACAGTGCGCCGTTGCTGCCCAGGTTGGTGATCGAGAACGTGCCGCCGGACAGCTCGTCCGGAAGGATCTTGTTGTTTCGCGTCCGATCAGCGACGTCGGCAATCTTGCGGGCCAGACCGGCGATCGAGAGGTCGCCAGCGTCCTTGATCGTGGGCGCCAACAGGCCGCGCTCGGTGTCGACGGCGATGGAGAGATGCTCGCCCGACGGGTAGGTGATGACACCTTCTTCGAGGTCGAGCGCTGCGTTGAGCACCGGGTAGAGCTTGAGTGCCTCGATGGCGGCCTTCGCGAAGAATGGAAGGAACGTCAGCTTGACACCCTCGCGCTCCAGGAACGCGTCCTTGTGCTTGGCACGCAGGCGGGCGACCTCGGTGACGTCGACTTCGTGAACCTGCGTCAGCTGGGCTGAGATCTCGAGCGACTCGACCATGCGGGTTGCGATGGTCTTGCGCAGGCGAGTGACCTTCTCGGTCTTGCCGCGCAGCGGCGACGGCTCGGATGACGCGGCGGCAGGTGCGGGAGCGGAGGCGCCGGATGGGGCTGCCGCTGCAGGCTTGGCGGCTGCAGCGTCGACGACGTCCTGCTTGCGGATGCGTCCGCCGACGCCGGTGCCGGTGATCGCAGCAAGGTCGACGCCGTGCTGCTTGGCGAGCTTGCGCACGATCGGCGTGACGTAGGAGTCGGTCGGTCCCGAAGCTGCCGGAGCAGCCGGTTCAGGAGCCGATGGGGGTGCGGCCTGCGTCTCGGGCTGCGCTGGCTCCGGAGTCGGTGCAGGCGCAGGCTCGGGTGCAGGTGCGGGGGTCGGCTCGGGCTCAGCCGCGGGGGCCGGCTCTGGTTCGGGCGCAGGCTCCGGCTCGGCAGACGTTGTCGGAACGTTGGGGGGTTCAATGGGGTCCGGGTCCGCAGCCGGCTGAGGATCTGCCGCCGGCGTCTCGGGGGCCGGCGCCGGCGCCGGCGCGGCTGCATCGGCAGAACCGATGATCGCGAGCTCGGCGCCAACCTCGACGGTCTCGTCCTCGGCAACCTTGATCTCAAGGAGCTTGCCGGCAACGGGGGAGGGAATCTCGGTGTCGACCTTGTCGGTAGAGATCTCGAGCAGCGGCTCGTCGACGGCAACGTCATCGCCGACCTGCTTGAGCCACTGAGTCACGGTGCCTTCAGTGACGCTCTCACCAAGGGCCGGCAGGGTCACAGAAGTGGTGTCACCGCCAGCAACCGGTGCAGGAGCGGCAGGTGCCGGCTCGGGTGCAGCAGCAGGCTCAGCCGCAGGTGCGGGGGTCGGCTCGGGCTCGGAGGCAGGTGCCGGCTCGGGTGCAGCAGGCTCAGCCGCAGGTGCGGCAGCAGGCTCAGCCGCAGGTGCGGGGGTCGGCTCGGGCTCAGCTGCGGGGGCCGGCTCGGGTGTGGGCTCGGGGGCTACTTCTGCTTCGGGGGCCTCTGCAGCGGGAGCGGCGTCGCCTCCGGCGGACTCGCCCTCCTCGCCGATGATGGCGAGCACTGCGCCGACCTCGACGGTCTCGTCCTCGGCGGCCTTGATCTCGAGCAGGACTCCGGCGACCGGCGACGGGATCTCGGTGTCCACCTTGTCGGTCGAGATCTCGAGCAGCGGCTCGTCGACGGCGACGGTGTCGCCGACCTGCTTCAACCACTGCGTGACTGTTCCCTCGGTAACACTTTCACCAAGGGCGGGAAGGGTGACAGACGTAGCCATGGGGTCCTCTGGTTCTCCGGGTCAGGCGTGTGAGTGTAGGGGTTTGCCGGCCAGGGCCAGTGCGGCCTCGCCGAGCGCTTCGTTCTGCGTCGGGTGTGCGTGGATGAACTGTGCAACGTCTTCCGGGTACGCCTCCCAGTTGACCATGAGCGAAGCCTCACCGACCTGCTCGCCGTAGCGGGAACCGATCATGTGGACGCCGACAATTGGGCCGTCCTTCTGGCGTACGAGCTTGACCGAGCCGGCCGTCATCAGGATCTGGCTCTTGCCGTTGCCGCCCAGGTTGTATTCCTGGATCTCGATCTCGCCGTACTTCTCCTTGGCCTGCGGCTCGGTGAGACCAACCGACGCGATCTCGGGCTCGCAGTAGGTGACGCGGGGGATACCCGAGTCGATGACCGGCTGGGGCTTCAGGCCTGCGATCTCTTCGGCGACGAAGATGCCATGAGCGAAGCCGCGGTGGGCGAGCTGCAGTCCGGGCACCAGGTCGCCAACGGCGAAGACTCCGTCGACGTTGGTGGCGAGGCGCTCGTTGGTGGGCACCCAGCCGCGATCGACCGTGATGCCAGCCTCTTCGTAGCCGAGTCCGGCCGAGGCGGGGCCGCGGCCGACGGCGACGAGCACCAGATCGGTCTCGATCGTCTCGCCGTTCTCGAGCGACACGGTGACGCCGGCGTCTGTCTGCTTGACGCCACTGAACTTCACGCCGGTCTTGAAGTTGATCTTGCGCTTGCGGAAAGCGCGCTCGAGCTGCTTGCTGAGCGACGGATCCTCGAGCGGTACGAGAGTGGGGAGCGCCTCGATGATCGTGACATCTGCGCCGAACGATTTCCATACGGAGGCGAACTCGACGCCGATGACGCTGCCGCCGATGATGACGACGCTCTCGGGGACTTCGCTCATGGTGAGAGCCTCGTCTGAGGTGATGACGCGGCCACCGATCTCAAGACCGGGCAGTGAGCGAGCGTACGAGCCGGTCGCCAGGACAACGTTGGTGCCGGTGTACTGCTGGCCGGCGACCTCGACCGTCTTGGGGCCGACGAGCCTGCCTTCACCCTCGACGACGGTGATGCCGCCTGACTTGATCAGGCCCTGGAGGCCCTTGTAGAGGCGCTCGACCACGCCGTCCTTGTAGGCGTTGACCTTCGGCATGTCGATGCCCTCGAACGAGGCCAGCACGCCAAAGCTTGCGCTCTCTCGGGTCGCGTCGGCGACCTCAGCGGCATGGAGGAGAGCCTTGGTCGGGATGCAGCCGTTGTGGAGGCAGGTGCCGCCCAACTTGCCCTTCTCGATCAGGGCCACCGACTTGCCCAGCTGCACGGCCCGCAGAGCGCACGCATAGCCGCCGCTTCCGCCGCCGAGAATCACGATGTCGAAGTTGTTGCCGGCGCCGTCCGCCACGGTGTCCTCCCAAGGGAATCTCTTTCATCATCATCTTGTCACTCGACGCGAACCATGTGCCACTGGGGTGAGCTCACGATGCTGACCTATCGGGCACAATTGCGCCATGGGAATCTTCCGTGGGCGCAAGACCCGGACCGATGGCGGCGCCGTGATCTCAGATCGCAACGCCAGCAAGTCCGATCTTGACGCGTTGCGTGAGTTCGCTGAGTCCCGCAAGGGCGTCGAGGGCTACATCGAGCCCAAGACATCGGTGACGCAGACGACGCTGCTTCTGGTGGCGGCCGATGGCGAGTCGCTCCGTCGCCGGGTCAGCTCAGCACAGGCTGCTGCCGACTTTGCCCGCAAGAAGCTCAGTATTCCCGTCTATGACGCGAACCTCGTGGGCATTCCGTCGCGCAAGCGCGACTATGACCTCCGCAAGGCCAAGGGCACTGCTGCTCCGGCGCCATCGACGCCGGCTCCCGCGAAGCAAACCCCCAAGGAGCTCGCCGCGATCATGACTCTCGAGTCGATCGCCGGAGTTGACCCGCTGCCCACCAACCCGTCATTCGACGAGCTGATGGTCGTCTACCGCAAGGCGCGCAAGCAGGCGCATCCCGACCGTCTCGACGGCGCGCGTACGAAATGGGACAAGGTCGAGGACGCCGCCAGGGCGTTGGGTCTGCCTGACTGAGCACTGGTGGTTGAGTAGCCCGAGGAACGAGGGCGTATCGAAACCACGCCAGTCGAAGTGCTCGCTCGAGCCTTCAACTCACGAGGTTTCGATACGTCGGCCGCGGGCGGCCTCCTACTCAACCAGCGAGTTGGCGTCTACTTGCTGGACATGTCCAGCGCGAGCTTGACGATCGTCCGGACGCCCGTGCCCGTGCCGCCCACCGGTGTGTAGTCGAACGGTGAACCCTCGTTGAACGACGGCCCGGCGATGTCGAGGTGTGCCCACGGGATCTCGCCGACGAACTCACGCAGGAATGCGGCGGCGAAAAGCGTGCCACCGTACGGCTTGGGGTTGTGCTGGCGCAGATCGGCGATCTTCGACGACGTGACGAGAGCCTTCATCTCTTCCGCGATCGGGAGGGGCCACATCGACTCGCCGGCATCCTTCGCGTTCGCCAGGACGCGCTTGCCGAAATCGTAGTCATTGCCGAGCACACCGCTCGTACGCTCACCGAGCGCCACGACGCACGCGCCGGTCAACGTTGCGACGTCGACGATGTGATCCGGCTTGGCTTCGGCGGCGAGGGCCAGACCATCGCCCAGGACGAGGCGTCCCTCGGCGTCGGTGTTGAGGACCTCAACCGTGCTGCCGTTGCGCATCGTCAGCACGTCTCCGGGACGGGTTGCGGAGCCGCTGGGCATGTTCTCGGCCAGGCACGCGAACGTCGTGATCTTGATCGGCAGCCCGAGCTTGGCGATGGCAACCGTGGCTGCGACAACAGCCGCCGCACCCGCCATGTCGAGCTTCATGGTGGACATGCCGGTACCGGACTTGATAGAGAGTCCGCCCGAGTCGAAGGTGATGCCCTTGCCGACCAGCGCAAGGTGCGCGACGGCGTTCTCGGGCGCGTACGTCAATGTCACAAGGCGAGGTGGGCTGTCGGAGCCCTGGCCGACCCCGAGGATTCCGCCGCAGCGCTCCCTGGCGAGGCGCTTCTCGTCCCAGACCGACACCCGGACGGCCGTACCTGCGTGAGTAGTGATGGCCTCGGCGAACTCACTGGGTCGCAGATCGGCGGGAGGCGTGTTGACCCAGTCGCGGGCGATGTTGACCGCTTCGCTGACGGTCGCCGCACGCTCGACGGCGTTGGTCGCGGTGGTCTGGCGAGCAAAGGCGCTCAGGATCGTCGCGCTGGCGAGCTTCCGCTCAGGCTTCTTGGCACCCTTGCCCTTCTTCTTGGACTTGTACGCGTCGTATCGGTAGGCACCGAGAGCGATGCCCTCGGCGATCGCCTCGACCTCGTCGACGCCGGTGGGGTGAAGCGCGACAGCGATGCTCGTCGCATTCTTGGCGGCACGAACACCTCGAGCAGCTGCCCGACGGAGATCCTCGGCGTCCGGCTCATCCGGAAGTGCGACAGCGACTACGAGCTCGGCCTTCGCCTTGCCATTGGACGGGAACGCCACGACTTGGTCCTTCTCGCCGGTGAACCCGAGGACGTCAAGCGCTGCGGCGAACTCTTCGCGGTCCTCGTCGCCGCGGATCCCGATGATCAATGCGTCGGCGCGGGCGGTGGTCGGCTTGGCTGTGCTGAGGCTGACGGTAGGCATGTCGTCACTGTATCCACGGCTCCTCTAGGTTTGCGTTCATGGATCTGCTGCACTCGCCCCTTCACGACCGTCACGTCGCCCTCGGCGCCAAGCTCGCGGAGTTCGGCGGCTGGGACATGCCGCTCGAATACGCCGGCGGCGGAGTGCTTGCGGAGCACAAGGCTGTGCGCGAGGCAGTCGGTCTGTTCGACGTCAGCCACCTCGGCAAGGCGCTCGTCCGTGGCACCGGCGCTGCGGCATACGTCAACAGCTGCTTCACCAACGACCTCGACCGCATCGCGCCGGGCAAGGCTCAGTACACGCTCTGCTGCGACGAAGACGGCGGCACGGTCGACGACCTCATCGCGTACCTCCGCAGCGACTTCGAGGTGTTCCTCATCCCCAATGCCGCCAACACGGCAGCCGTCGTTGCCAAGCTCCAGGCTGAGGCGCCCGCTGGCATCGAGATCACTGACCTGCATCGCGACTACGCCGTCCTGGCGATCCAAGGAACGCTGAGCGACGAGGTCCTCCAGGCTCTCGACCTGCCCGTCGATCACGAATACATGTCGTTCGCCGACGCCACGATCGCCGGCAAGGACATCACGGTCTGCCGCACCGGCTACACCGGCGAACGCGGTTACGAGCTCGTGGTGCCAGCCGATGACGCCGTTGCCGTGTGGGACGCCGTCATCGCAGCGGGGGAGCCGTACGGCATCCGCGCCTGCGGACTCGGCGCACGCGACACGTTGCGAACCGAGATGGGATACCCGCTGCACGGCCACGAGCTGTCGGCCGAGATCAGCCCCGTCATGGCGCGTGCCGGGTGGGCTGTCGGCTGGAAGAAGCCGGCGTTCTGGGGCAAGGAGGCGCTGCAGCGCCAGCGTGACGAGAAGACTGTACGTACGTTGCGCGGACTCCTCGCCCAAGGTCGCGGCATCCCGCGTCCGGGCATGACGGTACTTGGCGGCGGGGGAGCCGAGCTCGGCGAGATCACTTCGGGCACGTTCTCGCCCACCCTCCGCCAAGGCATTGCCCTTGCCCTGCTCGAGCCGTCGGTCGAAGATGGCGCCACTGTCACCGTCGACGTACGCGGGCGTCCCGAGCTGTTCACGGTGAACAAGCCACCGTTCGTGCAACCGTCGACCAAGGAGAGCTGATGAGCTGGACCTGGACATTGGAGACTGCCGCAGGAGACGTCATCCGTCGGTCGGAATCTTTCGAGAGCCGCGGCGATGCTGAGTCGTGGATCGGCGAAGCCTTCGGCGACCTCGTCTCAGACGGAGTCGACCAGGTGCGCCTGTTCGATGGCGAGAACGAGATCTACGGCCCGATGTCACTCCACGCGGATGAGTGAGACTGAGCGAGCTCTGCGAGCGAACGTCTCGCCAGGTTTGGGGGTCCCCACGCACGTGTGCGCGAGGTCTCGGCGTTTACGCACCGCGTAGGGGGCGCGTGCCGCGGCGAAGCCGCCAGGAAGGTCGAAACCTCGCGAGATGACTACCCAGCGCGGCTAGTAACGGTCTCTCATGGGGTCGCCGTGCTTGAGCTGAGGCTTGGGCAGGCGCATACGACGTAGCTGCATGCTGCGCAGGATCGCGTATGCGACGGTGCCCTTGGTCTCGTCAGGCTCGAACCGAGCCTTCAACTCCTTGCGGAGTGAGCGCGACAGTCGGATCACGTCGACCACGACACCGAAGATGACCAACGGATAGACGAGCGTCGTCGCGTAGTTGGTCCATTCGGGGTGACCAGAGGCTCCGGCGATGAACAGGAACACGAGGATCACGAACAGGAACGGGATCAGCAGCTCGCCGATGTTGCGGCGGCGATCGACGAAGTCACGGGCGAATCCGCGTACGGGTCCGCGCTCGCGTGCCGGGAGGTACTTCTCGTCACCGGACTTCAGGGCCTCGCGCTGCTTGGCGCGGAGCTCCTCGCGGGCGGCGCGCTCACGTTTCATCTGGTCCTTGCGTGAAACGGGGGTCTTCAAGCGCGCCTTTCGGGCCGCTTCTGCCTCTTTGCGGCTCGGTGTTGCGCGCCCTTTGCCAGCCTCAGTCTCGTCTACCACCCGCGACACGCTACCCCGTAGGCTGGAGCGCATGAGCATCGGTTCGAGGTTGTCGAGGATGTTTAGGGCGTGGCGTTTCAGGGGCAACGACCTCGAGGACCTGAAGGACAAGCTGGACCAGACCTATCGCACGCAGGCGACGCTGTTGCAGCAAGTACGCCGTGCGGTCGCGGACGTTGCGACCAGCCGCAAGCGCGTCGAGCTGCAGCTCGCAGCCCTCAATCAGCAGATGTCACAGCTCGATGACCAAGCCCGTCAGGCCGTCGGTCAGGGCAATGACGACGAGGCACGCCGGATACTGGCCCGCAAGGTCTCGCTGGAGAAGGGTGCGGCAGAGCTCTCGGAGCGTCACACAGACCTCAAGACCGAGGAGAACAAGCTCCACGACTCGGCAAGGAAGATGGAGCAGGACGTCGAAGACTTCCGGGCCCGCAAGGACACTCTGGCCGCTCGGCACACCGCAGCCAGCGCTCAGGCCGGCATGAACGATGCGAGCAAGGGCATCACCTCAGCCGCAGGCGACGTCGGTCAGGCGATGGAAGCTGCCGAGCGCCGCACCCGCGAGCTCGAGGCCGCAGCCGACGCTGTCGACGAGCTCGTACAAGAGGGCCTCATCAGCAAGCCGGGTGAGAGCGCGAACGCCGCCGCGTCCCGTCGTTTCGATGCTGCGCTCGACAGCCCGGAGGTCAGCCGCCAGATGGACGAGCTGGCCGACGGCAACAAGAGCGACGGAGCGAGCTGAGTCGTGGCACGTACGCGCTTTCGCTCTGACCGCGGTCTGACCCTGCGCATGGGTGGCGTCGGACTCGGCCTGGGCGCGCTCTACGTCGCGTTCGGCGCGCTTCTGATCACCCAGACCGGTTTGTTGTTGGGAGCGATCATCACGGTCGGCATGGCCTGGGGTCAGTGGTTCTTCTCCGACACCCTGGCGCTGAAGTCGATGGGCGCCAAGGTGGTCGCTCCCGAGCAGGCGCCTGAGCTGCACGCCATGATCGACCGCCTCTGCTCACTCGCCGACATGCCGAAGCCCAAGGTGGCGATCTCGGTCACCGACATGCCCAACGCGTTCGCAGCAGGTCGCACGCCCAATCACTCTGCGGTGTGCGTGACGACCGGCATCATGCAGCGACTCGATGCCGACGAGCTCGAAGGCGTCCTCGCCCACGAGCTCGCGCACATTGCCAACCGCGACGTCTCGGTCATGACCGTGGCATCGTCGCTCGGTCTGCTGGCCGGCTTCATCACCCGCTGGGGCATGTACTTCGGCGGAGGTCGCAACCGTGACGGCAACGGCGTTCCGTTCCTCGTGGTCCTCGCCGTCAGTCTCGTTGTCTATTTCGTCAGCTTCCTGCTGACCCGCGCACTGTCGCGCTACCGCGAGCTCAGCGCCGACCGTTCCGGCGCCTACCTGACTGGGCGTCCGTCGACGCTGTCGTCGGCGCTGGTCAAGATCTCCGGCGAGATGGCCCGCATACCCAACAAGGACTTGCGCGAAGGCTCGGCGATCAGCGCGTTCTTCTTCGCGCCCGCGATCAACCGTGAGTCGATCGGTGCGCTCATGTCGACCCACCCGCCGCTGCAGCAGCGCTTGGACAACCTCGCCAAGATCGGCGCCGAGCTGTCCGAGAAGGGCTAGGACAGTCGTGGGCCTGTTTGACTCGATCCTCGGGCGCAGCAAACCTCCTGAGGCTGATCTCAACGCGCTGTTTGCGGTGCCGCAGGCAGCGCTCTCGCTCGGCACCGAGGGCTTCACGCCCACGGGAGTCGGCGGTGTTTGCTATCGGCCGACCGAAGGAGGCGCGTTCAGCGACACCGAGGCACAGATCAAGCAGCTGGTCGCAACAGGTGGCGGCCCGTCGATCGAGGGCACAACAGACCGATTCGGCTTCCGTTGGCTGACTGTCACGCGAACGGATGCCGACGTCTCGGGCCTGGTGACCGACCTCCATGCGATCAACTCCTCGCTGGCGGATGCCGGCTTCGGCTCCGCGTTGCTGTGCTCGACCGTCGTGTTCACCGCGCCGACCAAGCGATCCTCGTCGGGTGGGCGGATGGCGCTTGTCTACCTCTACAAGCGCGGCACGTTCTATCCCTTCGCTCCGGAGACCGATGAGCGTCGCGACAACCCGCTCGAGCTGCAAGTACGCGGACTCATCGCGAACGATGTTGCTGTCGAGTCCGATCTCTCGCGCTGGCTCGCAATCTGGGGCGCTCCCGGGCTCTGAGTCGTTGGGTCCCGCGATAGGTTGGGACCGTGCCATTTTCGACCCTGTCCCGTGACCAGATCCAAGAGCTTCTCGTCGAGCAGTCGGCCAAGTATGTCGAGCTCCAGGAAGCGCAGCTCAAGCTCGACCTGACCCGCGGGAAGCCCTCACCGGAGCAGCTCGATCTCTCCAACGAGCTGCTGTCGCTGCCGGGCGACGACTACTACAAGGACTCGGCCGGTACTGACACGCGCAACTACGGCGGTCTGACTGGCCTCACCGGTCTGCGCGAGATCTTCGCCGAGATCATGCAGGTGCCGGTCGACCAGGTCATCTACGGTGACAACGCCAGCCTCGCGCTGATGCACGACACCCTTGTCTTCTCGCTCCTCCAGGGCACGGTCGATTCACCCAAGCCGTGGGCCAAGGAAGAAGCGATCAAGTTCATCTGCCCCGTCCCGGGCTATGACCGTCACTTCGCGCTCTGCGAGGAGTACGGCATCGAGATGCTGCCGGTCGCGCTCAACGACGACGGTCCCGACATGGAGGCCGTACGTGCTCTCGTCGCCGATCCCGCGGTCAAGGGCATGTGGCTCGTCCCGACCTACGGCAACCCGAGCGGCTCGGTCGTCAGCGAGGCGATCGCCGCCGAGCTCGCCGCGATGGAGACGGCAGCTCCCGACTTCCGGATCATGTGGGACAACGCATACGCGGTGCACCACCTGACGGAGCAGCAGACCAAGACCGCCGACATCCTCGGCCTGTGTGCGGCCTCGGGTCATCCCAACCGCCCGATGATCTACGCGTCGACGTCCAAGATCACGT
Source organism: Propionibacteriales bacterium (assembly GCA_038256885.1). Lineage (GTDB taxonomy): Bacteria > Actinomycetota > Actinomycetes > Propionibacteriales > Nocardioidaceae > Aeromicrobium. The sequence goes on along the minus strand of JBBSJW010000053.1, from coordinate 4,917 downwards.
TCGCCGGAGCCGGCATCCCGTTCATGGGCGGCTCGGCTGACAACATCGCGTGGTTCCTCAAGCACCTCGCGAAGCGGACCATCGGTCCCGACAAGGTCAACCAGCTGCGTCACCTGCGCTACCTCAAGGATGTCGACGGCGTCCACGCCCTGATGGACAAGCACCGCGCGATCCTCGCGCCGAAGTTCTCGAAGGTTGTCGAGATCCTCGAGTCCCGCCTCGGTGGCCATGACGTGGCGACCTGGACGGACCCCAAGGGTGGCTACTTCGTCAGCCTCGACACGGCCGACGGCCTTGCTTCGCGCGTCGTGAAGCTGGCCAAGGACGCCGGCATCGCGATGACGCCCGCGGGTGCGGCGTTCCCGTACGGAGACGATCCGCGCGACCGCAACATCCGCATCGCGCCGTCGTTCCCGGGAATGGCCGAGCTCGAGCAGGCAATCGACGGGCTCGCCACGTGCGTGCTGGTGGCTGCCGCGGAGCAAGCACTGGCGAACTAGCCACCTCATGCGCGTCCTGATCGCTCCCGATGCGTTCGCGGGCACACTCTCTGCTCCCGAGGCAGCGCGCGCGATTGCCGAAGGCTGGCTGCGGTATGCGACCGACGACGTCGTCACGGTCGCACCGATGGCAGACGGCGGACCTGGGTTCGTCGACGTCCTCCACACGGCCCTCGACGGCGAGCTCGAATCGGTTGTCGTCAGGGGGCCGTTGGGTGACGACGTGCCGGTGACTGTTCTGCATGTCGCCGGGACCGCGTACATCGAGAGCGCTCAGGCGTGCGGCCTGCACCTCGTCGATCCGCCCGATGCCCTGCGCTCGTCGACGTACGGAGTGGGTCAGGCCATCGCATCAGCTGTCGATCGAGGCGCACGCAAGGTCGTCATCGGACTCGGCGGCAGCGCCACGAATGACGGGGGAGCGGGCCTGCTCGCCGCCCTCGGTGCGACGGCCGACAAGCCGCTCGATCGAGGTCCGGACGGTCTCGATGGCATCACCGCCGCTGATCTCGCGCCGGTCCGTGCCCGGCTCGATGGGGTCGACGTCGTGATCGCGGCCGACGTCGATGTCTCGTTGCTCGGCATGTTCGGTGCCACCAAGACCTTCGGGCCGCAGAAGGGCCTGTCGGACCCCGACATCATCCGCGTCGACGGGATCCTCGACCAGTGGGTCGTCGCAACCTGTGGCTCGACCCCCGCCGAGCGCCGGCCCGCCGACGCCAAGGGTGCCGGTGCCGCCGGTGGGCTCGGCTTCGCACTGATGCTGCTCGGCGGCAACGTGGTGTCCGGCATCGACCTGATCACTGGCGCCGTCGGGCTCACCGAGCTGGCCAAGACCCACGACCTCGTCGTGACGGGCGAAGGCACGTACGACTTCTCATCGCGCTCCGGGAAGGCGGTCTATGGCGTGGCCACAGTCGCTGCCGCTGCGGCTCGACCCTGCATCGTGCTGGCCGGTCAGGTCAGCGTCGCGTCGCGCGAGATGCGTGCCATGGGCGTCGAGTCGGCGTACGCGGTCGCCGACCTGGTGGGCATCGAGGCCGCGATGGGTGTGCCATTCGACTCACTGGTGACACTTGCTGAGCGTGTCGCCCGTACGTGGTCGCCACGTCGTCAGGATTGAGCGCGTACGATGGAATGGAATCGACGCGGCACCTGTTGTTCACGGTGACGAGTCCAGACCAAAATTTTGGGAGTACGCATGACGATCGAGACTGAGCAGTCCACCGTCGAGACCACGCCGAGCACCGAGGTCACCCTCAGCGCCGGCGCAGCCGAGAAGGTCAGCAGCCTGCTGGCACAAGAAGGTCGTGACGACCTCGCTCTCCGCATCGCGGTCCAGCCCGGCGGCTGCTCCGGTCTGCGCTACCAGCTCTTCTTCGATGAGCGTTCGCTGGACGGCGACCAGATCTTCGAGTTCGGCGGCGTCAACGTCGTCGTCGACCGCATGAGCCTTCCCTACCTCGGTGGCGCGACGATCGACTTCGTCGACACCATCGAGAAGCAGGGATTCACGATCGACAACCCGATGGCGACCGGTTCGTGCGCCTGCGGAGACTCGTTCCACTAGTCACCTCCCGCTTGCGGTGGCGGGACGAGCGAACGTATCGAAACCCACTGAGAGTTACCTCATACAACGGCCTTCCGCATGGCGGGAGGCCGTTGTCTATTCTTTACGGGTGCACCTCGCCATTACAGGTTCGATCGCCACAGATCACCTCATGACCTTTCCGGGCAAATTCGCCGATTCACTCGTGCCAGAGGAGCTCGACAAGATCTCGTTGTCGTTCCTCGTCACCGACCTCGACGTACGACGGGGTGGTTGCGGCGCGAACATTGCGTTCGCCCTCGCCAAGCTCGGTCACCGCACGCTCCTCGTCGGAGCCGTCGGTCGAGATTTCGAGACCGAGTACCGCGGATGGCTGGATGACGCCGGCGTCGACACCAGCGGCGTCCTGGTCTCGGAAACCCGCCACACCGCTCGCTTCGTGTGCACGACCGACACCGACCTCGCCCAGTTCGCCACGTTCTACGCCGGCGCCATGTCTGAGTCGCGTGACATCGATCTGTTCTCGCTCGGCAGCGACTTCGACCTCGTACTCGTTGGTCCTGACGACCCCGACGGCATGCTGCGTCATACGCAGGCCTGCCGCGACAACGGCGTCGACTTCGCAGCTGATGTGTCTCAGCAGCTTGCCTGGGCCGATGGCGACGTCATCCGTCAGCTGATCGACGGGGCGACCTACTTGTTCAGCAACGACTACGAGGCAGCCTTGATCGAGCAGAAGACCGGTTGGTCCACTGCCGACGTCCAGGCGCACGTCGGCACGCGCATCGTCACGCGCGGCAAGGACGGCGTCACGGTCTACCCGGCCGACGGCGAGCCGATCCACGTCGGCGCCATCGAGGGCGTCGTCGCCGTCGATCCGACCGGCGTCGGCGACAGCTTCCGTGCCGGATTCCTTGCTGGCATCGCAGCAGGTCTTGACTTCGAACGCTCCGCCCAGATCGGTTGCACCATCGCGGCGAGCGTCGTGGAGACCACCGGTACACAGGAGTACGTCCTCGAGCGCGAGGGCTTCCTCAAGCGGCTCGGTTCGACGTACGGCGAGCAGGCGCAGGCCGAGGTCGACGCCGCCCTCACACTTGCATAGGTCACCCGTCCGACACGCCCTCGCAGGTGAGGCTGACCTCAGCGTCCCAGCACGCTCACGCTGGGCTAAGGTTCTTGCTGTCGGAGACAGTCATGGTTCAGAAAGGCGCCCCGTGGGTCGTATGAAGTTGGCGATTCTCGCCATTGCGGTGGTGGCCTTGAGCGCTTGTTCGCCCAAGGGCAAGACAGATCTCGAACGCCTCGGCCTGCCGGTCGCCGGCAGCGACCGTTCGCAGCCGATGTGGGAGCTGTGGCTCGGCGGATGGATCGCCGTTCTCGTCGTGTTCGTTCTGGTCTTCGGCCTGATCGTCTATGCGATGGTCCGTTACCGCCGTCGCAGCGACGACGAGGTTCCGGTCCAGATCCGCTACAACCTTCCGATCGAGGCGCTCTACACGTTTGCGCCCGTCATCATCGTCGCGGTGTTCTTCTTCCACACGGTCACCTCGCAGAACGAGATGCTCGAGAAGGTCAAGAACCCTGACCACACCGTCGAGGTCATCGGCAGCAAGTGGCAGTGGGGCTTCAACTACCTCGAAGAATCCGCCGTCGCAGGCGACAGCGTCTTCGAAGTCGGCACACCTGAGGATCCGACCGAGCTGTGGCTCCCGGTCGACGAGTCCGTGCGCTTCGACCTCAAGTCCCCTGACGTCATCCACTCGTTCTGGGTTCCCGAGTTCTACTTCAAGCTCGACGTCGTCCCCGGTCGCGTCAACTCGTTCGACATGACGCCGACTCGTGAGGGAGTCTTCACTGGCCGCTGCGCTGAGCTCTGCGGCCTCTATCACTCACGCATGATCTTCAAGGTCCACGTCGTTTCGCGCGCCGAGTACGACGCGCACCTCAACGAGCTCAAGGATGCCGGCGACATCGGCCGACCTGCGGGCGCTGAGGAAGCCGACACCATTGCAGGACTGAACGAAGACGGAGAAGAGGGCTGATGGCCGACGCAACGGCGACTGCCGCATTCGACGACGGCTCCGATCGCGCGGCCATTCGCGAGCGCACGCTGGGCCAGAAGGTCGTCACAGTTCTGACGACGACCGATCACAAGGTGATCGGCAACATGTACCTCATCACCTCGTTCGCGTTCTTCATTTTCGGCGGCATCCTCGCGCTGATGATCCGCGCCGAGCTCGCCCAACCGGGCAGTCAGTACGTCGATGATGAGGTCTACAACCAGCTCTTCACGATGCACGGCACGATCATGCTGCTGCTGTTCGCGACGCCGCTGTTCTTCGGATTCGGCAACGCGATCATGCCGCTGCAGATCGGCGCGCCCGATGTCGCGTTCCCGCGCCTCAACATGTTCAGCTACTGGCTCTACCTGTTCGGTGGCCTGATCACGGTTTCGGGCTTCATCGCACCTGGTGGTGCGGCAAGCTTCGGCTGGTTCGCGTACGCACCGCTGAGCGATGCGGTGAACTCTCCAGGCGTCGGCGGTGACCTCTGGATCATGGGCCTGTGGATGGCCGGTCTTGGAACGATCCTGGGTGCCGTCAACTTCGTGACCACGATCTTCACGATGCGCGCGCCCGGTATGACGATGTTCCGGATGCCGATCTTCGTCTGGAACACGTTGGTCACCAGCATGCTCGTGCTGATCGCATTCCCGATCTTCGCCGCAGCACTTCTGTCGCTCGAGGCAGACCGCCAGCTCGGTGCCCACGTGTTCGACGCCGCCAACGGCGGCCCGATCCTCTGGCAGCACCTGTTCTGGTTCTTCGGTCACCCTGAGGTCTACATCATTGCTCTGCCGTTCTT
>JBBSJW010000052.1:0-20666 GCA_038256885.1 Propionibacteriales bacterium | reverse complement strand
TACTCGAAGTCGTAGCGCGTTCCGGCGGTGAAGTAGCGGTGTGCCTCACCGTCGAGGTCGACGCCTACGCCGCCGTGGATGTGCACGGTCGTGTGGGCGAGGTGGTGACCAGCGTCGGATGCCCAGAGCTTGGCGGTCGCGATGGCTTCCGTCGCGGGCAAGCCCTCGGCCAGACGCCAGGCAGCCTGCCACAGGGTCAGAGCCAGGAAACGCGTGTCGATGTAGCCGTCGGCGAGGCGCTGTGACACTGCTTGGAACGTGCCGATCGGCCGCTCGAACTGCTCGCGCACCTTCGCGTACTCGGCCGTGAGGGTAAGTGCACCCTCGGTGACTCCGAGCTGTACGGCACAGCTGGCGACGGTGAGCAGGTCGACCAGGCGCTGGGCTGCATCGCCGCTGCCGATCAGACGATCAGCCGGTACGCGTACGCCGGAGAACTCGACGTGGCCGACGGCATCGCCGTCGCTGAGCTTCTGCTCGCGGATCTGCAGGCCGGACGTGTCAGCGTCGACCAGGAACACCCCGGTGCCGTCCGGCGTGGTTGCCGTGACGAGGAAGGCCTTGGCGACGGTGGCCGCGTGGACGAGGTACTTGGTGCCCGTGAGCACGTAGTCCGAGCCGTCGAGAGCGGCAGTTATGGTGGGTACGGACGGTGCGTACTCGTGCTCTTCGGTGATCGCTGCGCTGATGACGCTCGCAGCGTAGGCAGTCTGCTGCTGCAGCTCGGTGCCGCGCTCGGAGAGGAACAGGCGCGCCACGGAATCGACGGCAAGTGGTGCGGGGGCGACCGTACGGCCGACCTCCACCAGTACGCGGCACAGCTCGAGGAAGCCGAGACCGGCGCCGTCGTGCAACTCCGGCGTCGTCAGCGACAGCAGCCCGGCATCGCCGAGTGCCTTCCAGAGCACCGGATCGAACCGGTTGCCGCCAGCCTCGACTTCAACCAGACGTTCGGTCGTGGTGTGGTCCTTGAGGATCGTCGCGGCGAGCGCCGCTGCCTCTTCGGCCTCGGGAGGAAGTGTGAAGTCCATGTCGTGCCCCTTAACAGTGCTCTTGAATTCAGCGTTGTGCGGCCGGCATGCCGAGGCCGACATAGCCGATGATGTCTCGCTGGATCTCGTTGGTGCCGCCGCCGAACGTCATGACAAGCGACGAGCGGAAGTAGCGCTCGAGGCGCCCGGCGATCACGGCGCCTGAGGAGCCGGCGGCGATGGCGGCAGCGGGGCCGACGATTTCCTTGAGCGCGCGGTAGACCTCGACCGCGAGCTCGGAGCCGTAGACCTTGATGGCGGAGGCATCGGCAGGGGAGAGCGTGTCGATCTCGGCTGCCAGCTTCCATCCCATGAGCGTGAGCGCTTCGGTACGGGCCTGCGCACGACCGAGGAGGATCTGCACCCATTCTTGGTCGATGACGCGTACGCCGTTGGCGTTCTTGGTCTCGCGGGCCCAGTTGGTGACGAGCTCGATCGAGTGGACCAGCGGGGCCGATGAGGTGAGTGCAACGCGTTCACGGTTGAGCTGGTTGGTGATCAGCGCCCATCCACCGCCACGTCCGCCGATCAGGTTGTCGGCCGGGACTCGCACGTTGTCGTAGTAGGTGGCGCTCGTGCCCACACCAGCGACGGTGTGGACCGGCGTGTAGGACACGCCTTCTGCCTGTGCGGGCACCAGGAGCATCGACAAGCCCTTGTGGCGGGCGAGGTCGGGATCGGTTCGGCAGGCCATCCAGATCCAGTCGGCGTACTGGATCAGCGAGGTCCACATCTTCTGGCCGTTGATGACCCATTCGTTGGTGGACTCGTCGAGCTCGGCCTTCGTACGCAGCGATGCAAGGTCGGTGCCGGAGCCGGGCTCGGAGTAGCCGATGGAGAAGTGCAGCTCACCCTGCTGGATCTTGGGAAGGAAGTACTCCCTCTGCTCCTCCGTGCCGTAGCGCATGATCGTCGGACCCACGGTGTTGAGCGTGAGGTGCGGGATCGGGACGCCCGCGACCATGGCCGCGTTGCTGAAGATCAGCTCATCGACCATCGAGCGTTCCTGGCCGCCGTACTCCTTGGGCCACCCCATGCCGAGCCAGCCGTCGGCACCGAGCTGGCGGATGACGTCCTTGTAGACGGTGACGTCACCGAACTCACCGGTCGACGCAGCGAGCGCCGCCCGGATCTCCGGGGTCACAAGTTCGGAAAAGTAGCCTTGGACCTCGTCACGGAGGCGAAGCTGGTCAGGTGTCAGAGCGACGTACATGTGGTAAAACTATAACGTGTTCTCGTTTTGGTCTACATGGACCAGCGCACACGCCTTGATTTCAACTGTGCCGTATCAAGAGAGGTGGGGAGGCAATCGTGACTGAGACCCGCACATTGGACGCCGGTTCTGTTCCGGATCGATTCGCGCGCGGCTGGCACTGCTTGGGCCTCGAGCGCGACTTCAACGACGGCAAGCCCCACGAGGTCCAGGCCTTCGGCGGCAAGCTCGTCGTGTGGGCCGACTCCCAGGGCAAGCTCAACGTCCTCGACGGCTACTGCCGGCACATGGGCGGCGACCTGACACAGGGCACCGTCAAGGGCGACGAGATTGCCTGCCCCTTCCACGACTGGCGCTGGGGTGGCGACGGCAAGTGCAAGGCGATCCCCTACGCCAAGCGTGTTCCGCTTCGCGCTCGTACGCAGCGCTACGAAGCTGTGGTGCGCAACGGCCAGCTGCTGATCTGGCACGACCCTGAGCACAGCGCCGCTGACATGGATGCGCTTCCGCCCGAGCTCCCCGGAGTCGGCACGGACAAGTACTCCGACTGGACCTGGGAGATCCTCCCCGTCGAGAACGCGCACTGCCGCGAGATCATCGACAACGTCGTCGACATGGCGCACTTCTTCTACATCCACTTCGCGTTCCCCACGAACTTCCGCAACGTGTTCGAGGGCGATCAGGCCACGCAGTTCATGGAGTCCACCGGACGCCCGGACATGAAGGCCGAGGGTTACGGCGACGAGGACCTCGTCCTCAAGTCGGTGGCCACGTACTTCGGTCCGTCCTACATGATCAACTGGCTCGACACCGACTACAACGGCTTCCTGACCAAGGTCATCCTGATCAACTGCCACGTCCCGACGGGTCCCAACTCGTTCAACCTGCAGTACGGGTTGTGCGTCGAGAAGCCGGAGGGCGTCGACGAGGCGACCGCGAAGTACATCGGCGACAAGTACGCCGAGTCGTTCAAGGTCGGCTTCGAGCAGGACGTCGCCATCTGGCTCAACAAGGCCCCCGTGCAGAACCCGCTGCTCTGCGAAGAGGACGGCCCGGTCTACCAGCTGCGCCGTTGGTACGAGCAGTTCTACGTCGACAAGGCTGACGTCGAGCCTGAGATGGTCGAGCGCTTCGAGTTCGAGGTCGACACGACCAAGGCCAACGAGAACTGGCGGGCAGAGGTCGCTGAGAATCTTGCACGCAAGGAGGCCGAGGACCGTGAGGCCGAGAAGGCTGACGCCTGATGGCCTATATCGTCCCCTCGCTTGCCGAGACGTTTGAAGACAGGGCGCTCTACACCCAGAGCAACCTGCAGGAGCTCCCATGTATGGACTGCAAGGCGCGCGTGCTCGTGCGCAAGAACAGCGAGCACCACACGTCCATTCAGTGGACCCAGGAAGCCGTCTCGGACTGCACGACCTTCGCCAAGATGAATCAGCAGGAGGGTGGACGACCGGTCTATGCCGGCTGCCCGCGACTGAACAAGTCGATCGAGGAAGCCGTGCGCGATGGCGCAGTCTCGGTCGGTCTGAGCGATGACTGACCCTTCATACGAGCTCGAGGTCCTCGAGGTCATCGAGGAGACTGGCGATGCCCGGTCCGTCGTCCTCGATCCCGGTGAGCACCGCGATGAGTTCAAGTACGCACCGGGCCAGTTCCTGACTGTCGCCGTCCCGAGTGATCGGACCGGTCTCGTCGCCCGCAGCTACTCGCTCTCGTCGACGCCTGGCGATGACGGCCCGCTGACCATCACGGTCAAGAAGACCCTCGACGGCTATGCCTCGGGTTGGATCTGCGAGCACCTCAGGGCGGGTGACAAGCTGCGCGTGCTTCCGCCGAGCGGCATCTTCACCCCGAAGGACCTCGACGTCGACCTGCTGCTGTTCGCGGGCGGCAGCGGCATCACGCCCGTCATGTCGATCATCCGCGCGGCCCTTGCCGAAGGCGACAACAAGATTGTCCTGTTCTACGCCAACCGCGACGAAAAATCGGTCATCTTCCACGCCTCGCTCGCCGAGCTGTCGGCCGCACACCCCGATCGACTGCAGGTCGTGCACTGGCTCGAGTCCGTACAAGGCCTGCCCACCCAGGAGCAGCTGAAGGCGTTCGCCTCGCAGTACCTCGAGCGTGAGGCGTTCGTATGTGGCCCGGCACCCTTCATGAAGGCAGCGACGTCTGCTCTCAAGGAGCTGGAGTTCCCCCGCGAGCGTCGTCACCAGGAGAAGTTCGTCTCGCTGGGTGGCAACCCGTTCGATGTCCAGACGGTTGAAGCACCCGCCGAAGATGCCGCAGCCCCGGTTCCGTCGGGCCCTCCGGTTCGCCTGCAGGTCGACCTCGATGGCGAGGAGTTTGACTTCGACGACTGGAAGCCCGGAACCACACTTCTTGAGCACCTCGAGAGCAAGGGCGTGAAGGCGCCCTACTCCTGCCGTGAGGGTGAGTGCTCCGCCTGCGCCGTACGTCTTCTCGAGGGTGACGTGTCGATGCGCAACAACGACGTTCTCGACGAGGAAGACCTGGCCGAAGGCATCCGTCTTGCGTGCCAGAGCGATGCCATCACCGAAAAAGTACGAGTGACCTACTCGTGATCGATCCTGATATTCGCCTGAGGGTAAACGCCGAAGGCGTAACGCGGATCACACTGCCTCGTTACTGTTCTGACATCGCTTGGGAGCGCGAATGAGAATTTTTCTCTGTCATCAGTACGGTCACTCCCGTTTTGCATGGCTACAGGAGGACACATGGGCATGAATCCCGCCATGGTCCTTCGAGGACCCGGCCACGTCTTTGCCCTCGCCTGGGACGTCATCAAGCTGACGTTCACCACCCGGTTCCAGTTCCGTGAGTTCGTCGAGCAGGCGTGGTTCGTCGCGAGCGTCACGATGATGCCCACGATCCTCGTCTCCATCCCGTTCGGCGCGGTCATCGCGCTCCAGGTCGGCAACCTCACGGGTCAGCTCGGTGCAGAGTCGTTCGCCGGAGCAACCGCAGTGCTCGCGACCGTACGAGAAGCTGCGCCAATCGCTGCTGCGCTGATCATCGCGGGCGCCGCGGGATCAGCGATCTGCGCTGACATGGGTGCGCGCAAGATGCGCGAAGAGATCGATGCCATGGAGACGTTGGGCATCGATCCCGTCCACCGGCTGGTCGTGCCCCGTGCCGCCGCAACCCTGATCGTGTCAGTCCTCATGATCGGCATCGTCATCGTCGCCGGTATCGCTGGTGGCTACTACTTCACGGTGATCGTGCAGGGCGGATCCGCTGGCGCGTTCCTCGCCTCGTTCACCTCGCTCGCCACGCTGACCGACATCTGGGTCGCCATGATCAAGGCGGCTATCTTCGGCTTCATGGCGGCGATCGTCGGCGCCTACAAGGGCCTCAACGCCGGTGGCGGTCCTGCTGGCGTGGGACGAGCGGTCAACGAGTCGGTCATCCTCTCGTTCATGCTGCTGTTCCTGATCAACTCGATCATCACGGCGCTCTACTTCCAGTTCGTCCCGCAGGCAGGTCTGTGATGAGCGTTCTCACCGAGTTCGGCTCGTCCTTCGCCAAGACCCAGCGCTCGCGACTGGAGGGCATGGGCGATCAGCTGATGTTCTACGTCAAGGCGCTCGCCTACATCCCGAAGGTGCTGCGCGACTACCGCAAGGAAGTCTGGAAGACCCTCGCCGAGGTCGTGTTCGGCGTCGGCGCACTCTCGGTGATCGCCGGCACGGTCGGTGTCATTGCGTTCCTCGCCTTTTTCGCCGGCACCGAGGTCGGCCTGCAGGGCTACGCCTCGCTGAGCCAGATCGGCGTCGCCAAGTTCACCGCTTTCATCTCGGCCTACTTCAACACCCGCGAGGTCGCACCGCTGGTGTCCTCGATCGCACTGGCAGCGACGGTCGGCTGCGGCTACACCGCGCGGCTCGGCTCGATGCGAATCTCAGAAGAGATCGATGCCCTCGAGGTCATGGGCGTGCAGTCTCTGCCGTTCCTGGTGACCACCCGGATGATCGCCGGCTTCATCGCCGTCATCCCGCTCTACACCGTTGCGCTGCTGGCGTCATACCTCTCGCCACGACTCATCACCACGATGATCTATGGCGAGTCCGTCGGTACGTACGACCACTACTTCAGACAGTTCCTGCCACCGATCGACATCCTCTGGTCCTTCGGCAAGCTGATCATCCTGGCTGTGCTGATCATCCTGATCCACTGCTACTACGGCTTCACCGCATCAGGTGGACCGGCTGGCGTCGGCCTAGCGGTCGGCAAGGCCATTCGCGCGTCCATCGTCACGGTCATCGTCGCCAACTTCTTCCTGAGCTTCGCCATCTGGGGCTCGACGACCACAGTGCGGATCACGGGGTGATGTGATGCTGGCCAACCTGATTCATGACACCCCTGGGGAGCGTCGACGCCTTGCCGTCGCTGGCATCGCCTTCATGCTGTCGATCGTCCTGATGATCTGGCTCTGCATCGCGCTCTACAACAAACAGTTCACCAAGACCACCGACGTGACGGTCATGGCCGAGCGCACGGGCCTGCAGCTCGCCAAGTTCGGCGATGTTCGGATGCACGGTGCGCTGGTCGGCAACATCAAGAAGATCGAGAGCAACGGCAAGCAGGCCGAGATCACGCTGTCCCTGCGACCTGAGGCCGCGCGCAACATCTCAGCCGACGTGACGGTCGAGATCATGCCCACGACCCTGTTCGGCCGGAAGTACGTACAGCTGGTGCCACCCGAGGGCGGCACCGTCGCTGGCGCGGCCACGCTGAAGGACGGCGCGGTCATCCCGGCGGACAGGGTGACGACGAACGTCGAGCTGCAGAGCATCATGGCCAACCTGTTCCCGCTGCTCCGCTCGATCAACCCGGCCGACATCAACTCCACCCTCTATGCGCTTGCCCACGCTCTCGAGGGCAAGGGCGAGCAGCTCGGCGACACCTTCGAGTCGTTGAACGCCTACCTCAAGCGGCTCAACATCAAGCTGCCGACTTTGAAGACGGACCTTTCTCTCCTTGCCGACGTGGCCAAGACGTACGACCTCGCTGCGCCGGACCTGATCCGGTTGCTCGACAACGCAACGGTGACGGCAAGGACGCTCACTGCCAAGAGCGACTCGCTGAACCGCGCGCTCGGCAGCATCACTGGCCTCGCTCGCGTCACTCGAGTCACCCTGTCGGAGAACGAACAGCTGCTGATCGACCAGGTGCGGTCGGGCAGGCCGCTGCTCGCGCTTCTCGACACTTATTCGCCCGAGCTGCCCTGCCTGCTCGAGGGCATCGTTCTCCAACGAGAGAACACGGTGAACGTCTTCCAGAACAACCTCATTCACCAGACGCTCGAGCTCGGCGCTCCGCAACGGACTGGCTACACCGCGGCTGACACCGCGGAGTTCGGCGAGGTCGGCCACGGTCCGTGGTGCCTCGGTCTGCCGGCCGACTACGAGAACCCGGCACCGTTCCAGCCGCTGAAGGACGGGTCCGACAAGGACAATCCAGATGGCGGTATCAAATGAGCAGCCGCGACAAGGCCTTCCGCATCGCGGCGGTCAAGCTCACGATCTTCACGGTGGTGTCCCTCATGACCACCGGCTTGCTGATCGCCATCATGGGTGGCTTTGGCCTGGGTTCGCAGACGGAGTACAAAGCGGAGTTCACCACGGCGTCGGAGCTGACCAAGGGTGACGACGTGCGCATTGCCGGAGTCGTCGTCGGCAAGGTCAAGAACGTGGAGATCCACAAGCGCAACCGCGCGATGGTTACGTTCAAGGTCAAAGATGGCGTGCCGCTCACCACGGACTCCCGCGCGAGCATCCGGTTCCTCAACCTCATCGGCGATCGCTACATGTCCCTGTCGGAGGGCGAGGCCGGGTCGCCGCGCCTCCGTCCCCAGTCGACCCTCTCGCTCGACAAGACCACCCCGGCACTCAACCTGACCGAGTTGTTCCAGGGATTCCAGCCGCTGTTCCAGGCGCTCAACCCCGCGGACGTCAACAAGCTGTCGCTCAACCTCATCAAGGTGCTCCAGGGTGAGGGCGGCACGATCCAGGAGCTGCTTTCCAATACGGCCTCGCTGACCAGCACGCTCGCCGACCGTGACCAGCTGATCGGTGACGTGATCACCAACCTGAGCTCCCTGATGGAGACGGTCGATGACCACCACCAGGAGCTGGACGAGCTGATCGTCAGCATGAAGTCCTGGTTCGGCGACCTTGCCAAGGATCGCAAGGTCATCGGCTCGTCGCTGTCCAGCATCTCCGACGTCACCGAGACGGTCGCTGACCTGCTGACGAAGGCGCGGCCGCTGATCAAGGAAGACGTCGCCCAGCTGCGCCGCCTGTTCACCTTGCTGGCGAAGCCTGAGAACAAGGCCTACCTCGATGAGACACTCGAGAAGCTGCCCGACATGCTGACCAAGCAGACGCGGATCGGTGTCTACGGCTCTTGGTACAACTACTACCTCTGTGAGTTCCACTTCGGCATCGTGCTCCCCAGCGTCATCATGGACGCGTTGCCTGACGCCGTACGTCAGCAGATCTCCGACCTCACGATCTACAGCCAGGCCGAGAGGTGCAACTGATGGCGCGTAGAAGTGATTCACAGGTCCTGCGACTGGGTGCCGTCTCGATCGCGGTGCTGCTGCTGGTGATGGTTGCCTCGTTCAACATCCAGAAGCTCCCGTGGTTCAAGGGAACGACGTTCCACGCCGAGCTCAGCGATGCGAGCGGTCTGCGTACCGGTGCCGAGGTGCAGGTTGCCGGCGTCCGTGTCGGACGCGTGAGCAAGCTGAACATCGGTACCTCCAAGGTGATCGCCGACTTCGACGTCAAGGACGCCAAGCTGGGCCGCTCGACGCGAGCAAGCGTCGAGGTCAAGAGCTTGCTGGGTGAGAAGTTCCTCAACATCACACCCGAAGGCAGCGGGCAGCTTCCCGCAGGCGCCACGATCCCGATCTCGCGCACCGACGTCACTGCCGACATCGTCAGCACGCTCGGTCAGCTGACCACGCAGACCGAGCAGACCAACAAGGAAAACCTCACCACGGCGCTCAACACGCTCGCCGAAGTCGTCGACGAAGCGGCTCCCGAGGTCCAGTCGAGCTTCACCGGGCTGTCTCGCCTGTCGTCGACCATCGCCACCCGCGACGAGGACATCGAGAAGCTCCTTGCCCGCTCACGCAACGTCACCGAGCTGCTTGCCGAGCGCAAGGGCGACCTCGTGACCCTCATGCAGCAGGCGGACCTCATCTTCCAGGAGCTGCAGAACCGCAAGCAGGCCGTCCACGAGCTCCTCGTCAACGCCAATGCGCTGGCTCGAGAGCTCGACGGAGTCGTCAAGGACAACCGCGAGCAGCTCAAGCCCACTCTCGACAAGCTCGAGAACGTGCTTCGCTTCCTGCACGCCCGTGAGGACAAGATCGAGTCGCTTCTCAAGAACTACGGGCCCTACGTCAACATCCTGGGCAACATCGTCGGCTCCGGACCGTGGTTCGACTCCTATGTCCCCAACATCGCGGGTGTATTCGCCGGCGAGTTCACGACCACCAAGCCCGGGGGCGGATGATGTCGAGCTGGAGCAGAAGGACTCAGCTGGTGCTGGCGGCCGTCCCCGTCGGCCTGCTGCTTCTTGCCTTCCTGATCTTCCCGGGCGAAAAGTCACGCACGGTCACGGCTCATTTCGATCGTGCCGTGGGCGTCTACCCGGGCACCCACCTTCGGGTCATGGGCGTACGCGTTGGCGAAGTGACGGCCGTCGTGCCCGAGGGCAACAGCGTCCGAGTCGAGATGACGTACGACAGCGAGTACAAGATTCCCGCCAACGCCGAGGCGGCAGTGATCACGCCGACACTCGTGGCCGATCGCTACGTCCAGGTCTACCCCGCCTACAGCAAGGGCGCGGCGATGAAGGACGACGGGGACATCCCGTTGGCCCGCACGCAGACCCCCATCGAGCTCGATCGTATGTTCAAGTCGCTCGACGACCTCGCGGTGACGCTCGGTCCGCAGGCCGGTTCGACCAAGGGAGCGCTCGACAACCTGCTCTCGGCGGGTGTGAAGGCGCTCGAGGGCAACGGAGCCCTCGGTTCCAAGACGATTCGCAACCTGTCGAAGGCCGCTGAGGTCTTCGCGGACAACCGCGGCCCGCTGTTCGAGAACGTGCGTTCGCTCGCCGAGATCACTGACACGCTGGCGACCAATGACGCGACGGTCCAGGAGTTCCTGACCCAGTTGTCAGGCGTGTCCGAGCAGTTCGCGGGAGAACGTGATGAGCTGAAGGCAGTGCTTGAGTCTCTCGCCGACGTGCTGGGATCCGTCAAGGGATTCATCAAGGAGAACCGCGCGACCCTCGGCAAGGACATCGACCTGCTGGCCAGCCTCCTGCAGCGCGTCGACAACCAGAAGGATTCTGTGGGCATCGTGGTCCAGGAGGGCTCGCTCGCGATGAGCAACTTGGCTCTGGCCTTCGAACCGGCCACCGGCACCTACGGCTCGCGGGTGCAGGTCCAACCGGGCATCCAGTTCCGGCCCGACCAGTTCCTGTGCGAGACCCTGACCAACACCGGAGCCCCCGGCATGGATGTCGTGTGCGATCTGATCGAGACTCTCTTCACTCCGCTCCTGCCTGCCACGTCGGGCGGTGCTGCGCCGTCGAGCCCCGAAGCGGCGACCACGCCTGACATCGTGAGTCCTCCGACCCCCGCATCCGAGGGCGGCAAGCCGGACCTGATGTCACTGCTCGGGGGTGCATCATGATGTCTCGCCAGTTGCGCCTGGTCGTGGCGGCATTCCTCGCGTTCGCGCTGAGCAGCTGCACGTTCAACGGCATCTATGACCTGCCCCTGCCGGGCAACAAGGTCAGCAAGGACAACGGCTTCTTGATCAGCGCCGAGTTCGCCGACGCGCTCAACGTCGTACCTCGTTCGTCTGTCATGGTCGGCGATGTCCCCGTGGGTCAGGTGGAGGAGATCGTGCGGTCGGGCTGGAATGCCCGCGTGAAGATGCTGGTCCGCAACGATGTCGTCCTGCCCGACAACGCGGTCGCCGAGATCCGGCAGACCAGCCTGCTCGGAGAGAAGTACGTCGAGCTCTCGGCCCCGGTCGGAGCTGACGGCAAGCCTGCCGGCACCGGCAAGCTGGGCCCCAACGACGTCATCCCGATGGATCGGACCGGTCGCAACCCGGAGGTCGAGGAAGTCCTGGGCGCTCTCTCCTTCGTGCTGACTGGCGGTGGGCTCGGTCAGCTCCAGACCATCACTCGCGAGCTCAACGCGATGATGGACGGGCGAACCGACGAGATGCGTGACGTGCTCAGCCAGGTCAACACCCTGGTCGGCACGCTCGACTCCCAAAAGGGCGACATCATCAACGCGCTCGAGTCGATCAACGGCTTGAGCCGGACGCTGGTCAACGAGAAGGAAACGATCGGCGAAGCCATCGATGCGGCGGGCCCGGCCATCGACGTCCTGCGCGACCAGCACGACCAGCTGGTCGGCATGCTCGTCGAGCTCGACAAGCTCGGTGTGGTCGGCACCCGAGTGGTCAACGCGACCAAGGATGACCTGGTCGCGGAGCTCCGCCATCTCGAGCCCGTGCTTCGCAACCTTTCTGACACCGGCAAGTCGTTGGTCCCGGGCCTCGTGACGGCGTCTAGCTACCCGTTCCCGATCGATGCTGCCGACGTCATCAAGGGCGACTTCGCCAACGTCGTGTTCTCGATGCAGGTCAAGCTCACCCCCGTCAGCGAAGGTGGCTTGCTGCCGACAACGCTCGACGAAGTCGTGACGCTGTGCCGCGGGCTTCCCACGGCACCCATTTGCAGCCTGGCCAGTGGAGTCTTCGACCCGATCTGCGGATTGCTCCCACTGCTTCCCCTGTGTGAGGCCGCCGACCCGGGCTCGCTGGCAGAGAACGGACCACCCGACACGCTCCTCAACAAGCTGCTGACGGGCAAGTCGGGCGATGGTGACGCCGAGTCAGACGCCGACACCGAATCCGACGGACTCGTGGAGCTTGTCGGCGGATTGCTGGGAGGAGGCGAGCGATGAGGCGCGGAATCAAGGTCAGGCTCGTTGCCTTCGTCGTGCTGAGCGTGACGAGCATCATGTACGTCGGCGCCAACTACCTCGGCTTCATCGACCGCGCACTCGGACGCGGCTACACCGTGCACGTGCTGCTCCCGGGTTCGGGAGGACTCTATGAGGGCAGCGAGGCAAGCTATCGCGGCGTCAGGATCGGCAAGGTCGCCAAGATGGAGGTCCAAGGTGACGGCCTGCGGGTCGATCTGGCCCTCGACGAGGACTCCAAGATCCCGGTGGATTCTCCGGTCTTCGTCCACAACCTCAGTGTTGTCGGCGAGCAGTACATCTCGTTCGAGCCGACCACCAAGGACGGTCCGTTGCTCAAGGATGGCGACACGGTGCGTGGCACTGCCGACAGCCTTCCGCTCGGTGAGGACGTGCTGCTGCAGGACCTCGATGCCTTCGTCTCGAGTGTGAACGTCGGCGAGCTCAATACGGTTGTCACCGAGCTCGGCACGATGTTCCGTGACAACGCCAATCCGCTTCGGTCCATGGTCGACAGCGCACAGGCGTTCATCGATGCAGCGGTGGAGAACGAGCCCCAGACTCTCGCCCTGCTGGACGATGCCAAGACGGTCCTCGAGACCCAGAGGGACAACTCCGACAACATCCGGTCGTTCGCCAAGAACTTGGCGGACGTGACCGACACCCTGGCAGCGTCGGACAAGGACGTTCGGGCAATCCTCGACCGGGCAGGGCCCTCGGTGGACCAGGTCACGGCCTTGGTCCGCACGCTCCGCAAGTCTCTTCCGCCTCTGCTCAAGCCGCTGATCAGCGTGGCCGAGGTCCTTGACGCGCGTCTGCCGGCTCTTGAGCAGCTCCTCGTCACGTTCCCCCGCCTCATCTCTTCGGGTCCTTCAGCACTCACCGACGGCTCGCAGACCGACGGCCAGAAGTTCGGACGCGTGAATCTCAACATGAATCAGGAACCGGCAGCGTGCACAGAGGGCTATCTGCCGCCAGGGCAGTGGCGTCCGACTGCGGAGGAGGGCTTTGTGCCTCCGTACTATGAAGCAAACTGCGCTTCGGGCCCGCCGACCAACATGCGTGGCACGAAGTATGCGCCCCCGCTCTTCGACTGGAAGAACCAGTGAAACGAATCTCCACCACGAACGCCACGCTTCTTCTCGCACTCCTGGTTCTCGTTGCATGGCTGATCCTGTTCGCCGTGCGCGGCAGTGCAGCGGCGCCGGGCAGCACACCGGCAGAGGCTCGAGCCGAGCAGTATGCCGATGTCACGCGTGCAGCCCGCTCGGAGGCTCTGGCTTTTCTTGCTGTCGACCACAAGAAGATGGACCAGCTGACCAAGCGGGTTCTCGACGGGGCGACCGGGGAGTTCAAAAAGCAGTACCAGGCGTCCTTGAAGTCGTTGAAAGAAGCGGCAGTCACCCAGGAGTCGATCTCCACGGGACGCGTCGACCAGATCGGTCTCGGTGACGTGGACGACGACTCGGCTTCCGTATTCGTGGCGGCTAGCAGCAAGGTCCAGAACAAGGGCACCAAGGGCAAGGTCGAGGACCGGTCCTGGCGCATGAAGCTGACGTTGGCCAAGGTGGACAGCCGTTGGCTCGTCTCGCAGCTCGAGTTCGTGGGCTGACATGGCAAAGCTGAAGCGCGATGAGCGCGTGTGCCCGTTCTGTGCCGAGACCATCAAGGCATCAGCGATCAAGTGCCGCTTCTGCCAGTCAGAAGTGACCCCGATCGTCGAGCCCGAAGCTGCAACTGCTGAGCCAGCCGAGCAGGCACCTCCCAAGAGGGCGCCGGCAAAGGAAGCCCCAGCCAAGAATCCCCCGCGCAAAACCGGCGCCGGAGGTGCCCCCACTGCCGCTGCGCCCGCGATGGCGCCGCCGCCGGAGATGGAGAAGCCGGCGAGCTCTGATGAGCCCAGCCGGCCACCGTTCTACAAAAACCTGACCCTCGTGCTGGCGACACTTGTGGCGCTCGCCGCCGCCGGCGTCGGCACGTTGTGGTGGCAGGCCGAACAAGGATCGGCCAGCACGACGCCGAGCGGACTTCTGGTTGGTGACGATGCCCGCACCGAGGTGCTCATCTCGGCCGCCGACCTGGCGACGCGCACGCTGTCGTACGACTACAAGACGTTCGAGAACGACATGGAGACAGCTCGCGCTCGTATGACGAAGTCGTTCCGCAAGGAGTACGACGCGACGATGTCGCAGGTCAAGGCCAACACCGAGACGAACAAGATCGTGCTTCAGGCAACGGCCGTGGCCTCGTCCATCATCAGCGCGACTGAGCACAAGGCCAAGGTTCTGGTGTTCCTGAACCAGACGACGACGGCCGGTGTCGGGAAGTCGGCCAAGCAGCAGGCCAGCCAGAACAGCCTGGTGGTCACCCTGACGCGGGGCGAGGGTGACTGGGCCATATCCAAACTCACGGCGCTGGGATAGGGTAGAACACGTTCTAGTTCTACCGTCCTGAAGCGAGGAGCGGATCCACGATGGCAAAGGTCGAAGTCGACTTCGATGTGTGCGAGGCGAACGCCTTGTGCGAGGCAATGGCACCTGACGTGTTCTTCGTCGATGACGATGACTTCCTGCAGGTGGAAGACCCCACGGTGACCGACGACAACCGCGATCGCGTTCAGCGCGCCGTGGCCGTCTGCCCGAAGTCCGCCCTGCGAATCAACGAGGACGCTGAGTGAGCGCCAGCGAGCGAGCCATGGGGCTAGCGGCATGACATCAACGAATCTTGACGGCCGCACTGCGGTCGTCACCGGTGCCGGCGCGGGCCTGGGGCGTGCAGAGGCCGTTGCCCTGGCGAAGGCCGGCGCCCGCATCGTGCTCAACGACCTGCCGGGTGCTGCCGACGAGGCTGCCGACGAGATCAAGGCGCTGGGCGCCGGGGTCGCACTCGCACCCGGTGACATCGGCGAGCGGGCCACCGCTGACCTGATCGTGAAGACGGCGCTCGACAGCTTCGGCTCACTCGACATCGTGGTCAACAATGCCGGCGTCACCCGCGACAAGATGCTTTTCAACATGACCGACGAGGAGTTCGACCTCGTCATCAAGATCCACCTTCGCGGGCACTTCCTCCTCTCGCGCAATGCTGCAGCGCACTGGAAGCAGCTCGCCAAGGAGACCGGTGCACCCGTCGACGCCAGCGTCATCAACACGGCGTCCGAAGCCTTCCTCACCGGCTCGCCCGGCCAGGCCAACTACGCGGCGGCCAAGGCTGGCATCACGGCTCTCACGCTGACGACCGCACGAGGCCTTTCCCGCATCGGCGTACGCGCCAACGCAATCTGCCCGCGCGCTCGTACGGCGATGACGGCCGAGGTGTTCGGAGAAGACAAGTCAGGCAAAACGATCGATCCCTACAGCGCCGATCACGTCGCTCCGCTGGTCGCTTACCTTGCCTCACCTGCGGCGTCACGTATCAGCGGCCAGGTGTTCGTCGTCTACGGCGGCATGGTGGCGCTGATCGCCGCACCCGTGGTGGAGCAGCGTTTCGACACCACGGCTGACATCTGGTCCACCGAGGAGCTCGACAAGTCACTCGGCGGCTTCTTTGCCGACCGGGATCCCGAGATCTCGTTCGCAGCCGACGCCATCCTTTCGCTCTAGTCACACACTTTTACTTCCATGGAGGAACACATGTCCCGTCTCGCGGGTAAGCGCGCGATCATCACCGGTGGCGCACAGGGTCAGGGCGCGGCCATCGCGCGCCACTTCGTACGCGAGGGCGCCAAGGTGATCATCGCCGACGTCGCCGACGACGCAGGCAAGTTGCTTGCCGACGAGCTTGGCGACGCTGCCTTCTTCAGCCACCTCGACGTGGCTGACCCGGCGTCGTGGGCAGAGGTCGTCAAGGACGCCGAGGTGAGCCTCGGCGGAACCGTGAACGTGCTGGTGAACAATGCGGGCGTCCTGCGCTTTGGCGAGATCGACACGATGCTCGAGTCAGATCTCGACCTGCTGATCAACGTCAACATGAAGGGCACGTTCTTCGGCATGGCGGCCGTCGCCCCTGCGATGAAGGCCAACCGTCAGGGCTCGATCATCAACTGCTCCTCGGTCGAAGGTCTCGCCGGAATGTCGTCGCTGACGGGCTACGCCGGCACCAAGTTCGCCATCCGCGGCATGACGAAGTCGGCAGCGATCGAGCTCGGCGCCCACAACGTGCGGGTCAACTCGGTGCACCCGGGCATGATCGACACCCCGATGACCCAGGCGCAGGGTGGCGAAGCTGCGATGCAGTGGGGATCGACCCGCATTCCGCTGGAGCGGGTGGGAACGCCCGAGGACATCGCACCGTTGTACGTGTACCTCGCCAGCGACGAGAGCGGCTACACCACAGGCGGCGAGTTTGCCGTCGATGGAGGCGTCACAGCGAGCCACACGTTCTACCCCGGCAACAGCGGGAAAAATTCTGGTCGCTGAGGTGACGAAGGCCTCAGTGCCAGAATTTCCCCATTGACCCCTGGTCACGAGACAATTGAAAGTTCAGTCAAGTGCACTGAACTTGTACAACCAGACGGAGGCGCCACGTGCGTATCGCATTCATGTCTTACCGCAGCAAGCCACATTGCGGCGGTCAGGGCGTCTACCTCCGACACCTGAGCCGTGAGCTGGTTGAGCTCGGTCACCATGTCGAGGTCTACTCGGGCCAGCCCTACCCGGAGCTGGATGAGGGCGTCATCCTGCACAAGGTTCCGTCGCTCGACCTCTATCGCGAGCCCGACCCGTTCCGCGTTCCGAAGCCCAGAGAGTTCCGCGACCTGATCGACGTCGAGGAATTCCTGACGATGTGCACCGCCGGATTCCCCGAGCCCAAGACGTTCAGCAAGCGCGCCGCGCGTCTGATGAAGGACCGGATCGGCGACTTCGACATCGTGCACGACAACCAGACGGTTGGCTCCGGCATGCTCGACATCGCCGAGATGGGCTTCCCGCTGATCACCACGATCCATCACCCGATCACGTTCGATCGCCGCATCGACCTGGCGCAGGCACCGCTTCGCAAGAAGCTCAGCACGCGTCGTTGGTATGGCTTCCTGCGTATGCAGAAGCGCGTCGCCAAGCAGCTCACCAAGATCCTCACGGTCTCGGAGTCGAGCCGCCGCGACATCATCGCCGACTTCGGCGTCGATCCGTCGGTCCTCGAGGTCATCACGCTGGGCGTAGACGACGTGTTCGTGCCGCCCACGGCCCCGCGCGTACCCGGTCGGATCGTGGCCATGGCCAGCGCCGACGCCCCGATGAAGGGCATCGCGACACTGCTGGAGGCATTCGCCAAGCTCCGTACCGAGCGCGAGGTCGAGCTCATGCTCGTCACGACGCTCAAGGCCGGCGGACGCACCGAGAAGCTCATCGACGACCTCGGCATCGCCGAGCACGTGAAGTTCGTCAACGGCATCAGTGACGCCGAGCTGGTGGACGTGATGGGCTCAGCCGAGCTCGCCTGCGTTCCTTCGCTGTACGAAGGTTTCTCGTTGCCAACTGCCGAGCTCATGGCCTGTGCCACGCCACTGGTCGTCAGCCGTGCCGGCGCGATCCCCGAGGTGGTTGGCGAGGACGGGGTCTGCGCGACTCTCGTCACGCCGGGCGATGTCGGCGAGCTTGAAGCCGCTATCAGCGCGCTTCTGGATGACCCCGAGCGCCGTGAGGCGATGGGCAAGGCCGGGCGCCAACGCGTGCTCGAGACGTTCAGCTGGAGCGCCGTGGCCAAGTCCACGGCAGCTGCATACGAAGAAGTGATCGCTGCCCACGCGGCAAAGAACGATGGAGACAAGTAGATGCTGACAGTTGACTTTGACCGCCTCGGACTCAAGCCGGGCGACCGAGTGATCGACATGGGCGCTGGCGCCGGTCGGCACTCGTTCGAGATGTACCGTCTCGGCGCTGACGTCGTCGCGTTCGATCAGGACGCCGATGAGCTGGCCAACGTGCTTGAGCTGTTCGGTGCGATGAAGGAGGCCGGCGAGGTTCCCGAGGGTGCATCCGCCGACATCAAGGAGGGTGACGCGCTGTCGCTGCCTTTCGCCGACGGCGAGTTCGACCGCGTCGTGGCATCGGAGATCCTCGAGCACATTCCCGCCGACATCCAGGCGATCGACGAGCTCGTACGCGTCCTGCGTCCCGGTGGCACGATGGCCATCACGGTGCCCCGCTGGCTGCCTGAGATCCTCTGCTGGAAGCTCTCGGACGACTACCACAACACGCCCGGTGGCCACATCCGCATCTACTCCGACAAGGAGCTGATCGGCAAGCTCGAGAACGCCGGAATGACGTTCGAGGGCATCGACTACGCGCATGGCCTGCACTCGCCCTACTGGTGGCTCAAGTGCGCTGTCGGCGTCAAGAACGACGACAATCCGCTGGTGAAGGCCTATCACCAGGTCCTCGTGTGGGACATCATGAAGACCCCCCGCTACAGCACGTTCACGCGTCTGGCGGAGAAGGCCCTCAACCCACTGATCGGCAAGAGCATGGTGCTCTACCTGCGCAAGCCGACTGAGCCTGTTGAAGATGTAGCCACGTCGTGACACCCGAGCAGATTGCCCAGACGGCTGCCAGCATCGCCTCGATGCAGGAGCCCGATGGAGCGATCCCGTGGACGATCGGCGAGCACACCGACGCCTGGAACCACGTCGAGGGCGCCATGGCGCTGCTCGTCGGTGGTGAGGTCGCGGCTGCCGAGGCGGCGTACGACTGGTGCCTGAACAATCAGCGCGAAGACGGCTCGTGGGCGATGAAACTGGTCGCCGGCACGGTCGAGGACGCCAGCACCGAGACCAACATGGCGGCCTACATCGCGGTCGGCGTGCTGCACCATTGGTCGATCCGTCAGGACCGTGGGTTCCTTGATCGTATGTGGCCGGTCGTACGTCGTGCGCTCGACCTGGTCGTCGACCTGCAGCTTCCGTTCGGCGGCATCGCCTGGTCGCGCGAGTGGGACGCCAACGGTCCCGCCAAGATCAACCGCGAGGCGCTCCTCGCCGGCAGCTCGAGCATCTACCAGGCGTTGCGCTGCGGTGTGGCCCTGGCCGAGATCATGGACGAGCCCCAGCCAGAATGGGAGCTCGCCGGAGGCCGTCTGGGCCACGCGCTGCGTGAGCACCGCGACCAGTTCCTCGACAAGTCGAACTTCTCGATGGACTGGTACTACCCCGTGCTCGGCGGTGCCGTCCGCGGTGCTGCGGCCGACGAGATGCTCGCTTCACGGTGGGACACCTTTGTCGAGGACGGCCTGGGCATCCGCTGCGTCAGCGAGAACCCCTGGTTCACAGGTGCTGAGACCTGCGAGCTCGCCATGGCGTTGCAGGCAATCGGTGATCCGCGCGCCGAGCAGGTCTACACCGACATGCAGCACCTTCGTGACGACGACGGTGCCTACTGGACCGGCTACGTCACGCCCGATGGCGTCCACTGGCCGCACGAGCACACCACATATACCGCGGCGGCCGTGATCCTCGCGTGGGACGTGCTCACCTCGACGACCTTTGGCTCAGGCATCATGACCGGCCACGGCATCGGAGTCGACTTCGACGAGATCGCGCTGGAGTGCGACTGCCCGTCAACCGACCGGTTCGCCGGCGCTTCCCCGACTGCGCGTTAGCACCCGCATCGAGCCCACCGTCTCGCGCGGCTCGAAGGATCCCGAGCTGACAGCGCGCTGCCATACGTGGAACGGTGCCTGACCGCCGTCCTCGGGACGCTCGAAGACGTCGTGGATCACCAGGGCACCGCCCGGCATGATCCAGCGGGCGAACCCTGAGTAGTCGTTCTGGGCGTGCTCCTCGGCGTGACCGCCGTCGATGAACAACAGACTGACAGGGGCCTGCCACCAGGTCGCAACGCTGGTCGACTTACCGATGACAGCGGTCACCTGGTCTTCGAGCCCAGCGCGGGCGATCGTCTTGCGGAACACCAGCATGGTGTCCATCAGGCCGAACTCGTCGTCGACGAGAGTCGAGTCGTGGTGCTCCCATCCGGCTTGATTCTCCTCGGAGCCACGATGATGATCGATCGTGAGAACGGTGCCACCGACCTCGCGCGCTGCGGCACCCATGTAGATCGCGGACTTGCCGCAGTACGTACCGATTTCGAGTGCCGGCCCGTGAGGGAGTCGCTCACGCGCGATGCGGTGCAGGAATTCGCCCTCGTCCTCCGGCATGAAGCCCTTGGCCTCAAGCGCGTGGACGAGCAGGTCTGCAGGCATCTCCGAAGTCACGGAGACAGTCTGCCCTAGCTGTACTGACCAGGCACGTTGGTCGAGATCGTGCGACGACACGATCTGAATGTTCTTGGTGGGTGAAGGCCTCCGGGCGTGAAGTGGAGCTGTCTAAGAAACCGCTTCACCAACCAGGAGGCCTTCATGTCCCACGCTAACG
>JBBSJW010000051.1:0-20720 GCA_038256885.1 Propionibacteriales bacterium | reverse complement strand
TCGTACGACGGCGAGTTCGTCTCGTTCGGCAAGAGCTGGGCCTACCCCAAGCCCCCGCAGGGACGCATTCCCGTCATCATCGGCGCAGGTGGCGGCCCCAAGACGATGAAGTGGATCGCGCAGAACGCCGAGGGCTGGATGACCACGCCGATCGAGACCGATACCGCTGCCAAGGCAGAGCTGCTGCGCAAGGAATGGGCTGACGCCGGACGCGAGGGTGAGCCCGACGTACGGATCCTCGTTGCCAAGAAGCCCGAGCCTGAGGACTTCGCCGACTGGATGGCCGCAGGTGCCACCGAGCTGATCTGGGGCGTGCCGGACTCCGACGAAAACAAGGTCCTGGCCTATCTAGACAAGCTGTCATCGCGCATGGGTCTGACTTCATGACTCCCCCGGCGAGCCGCTACGCGGACCTGGCGCGCGATCAGCTCGCGATCCTGGTCCCTGAGCTGCTGCTGTCTGGACACCTGATCGACCGGTCCGGCATGGCGTGGTGCATCAGCGCGTTCGGCCGCGACGAGATGCTTCAGATCGCGATCGCGGAGTGGGCCGGCGCCAGCCCGATCTACACCCGGCGTATGCAGCGCGCGTTGGGCTTCGCGCCCGCGGTCGACGGTCAGGGCGACGTGGTGACGATCTTCAAGGGCATCCAGATGGAGATCGGTGCCCCGCCGCAGTTCCTCGACTTCCGCTACACCGTGCACGACCCCCACCACGGTGAGTTCCACCTCGACCACTGCGGCGCCCTCATGGACGTCGAGCCGATGGGCGAGGACTACGTGCAGGGCATGTGCCACGACATCGAGGACCCGACGTTCGATGCCACCGCCGTCGCCTCGAACCCCAGGGCCCAGGTACGCCCGATCCATCGTCCGCCCCGGGTGCCGGCAGGTCGTACCCCGGCCTGCGCGTGGACCGTCATCATCGACGAGAGCTACCCCGAGGCTGAGGCCATTCCGGCGGTCGCGCTCAACGCCAAGACGCAGGCTGCCCTGGTCGAGCTCACTCCGATCGACCAGTCGGACGACGGGCTGGGCGACTACTCCGGCCCGCTGCTGTCCGACCTCGACTTCGCCGCGTTCTCACGATCGGCTCTGATCCGCATTGCGGACGAGGTGTGCCTGCAGATGGCGCTGCTCGACAACAGCTTCGCGCTGGCGCTCGCCGAGCGAAGCGACTCGGCCGAGCAGATCCTCGACATCCGCCGTAAGCAGACCACTGGATCGGCGGCCATGTCGGCCTACCGCATCGCGCGCGCCCTCGACATCCCCAAGGACGAGCAGGGCGCCCTGCAGCTGTTGACCTTGCATCCGATGCTCAATCCCAGTGCATACGTCACCGCCGAGATCAGCGATCACTCGATCCTGGTCCGCCACTCACCGGCCCACGACGATGCAGCATGGATCTCGCTGTGTGGGCCTGACTGGTTCGCTCCCCTGCAGGCGTCCGTTCGCGTGCTCGATCCTCACCTCGACGTCGAGGTCGAAGCGCTTTCCGACAACGAGTGGGCGCTGACGGTGGTCCGCAGGGATGAGCCGGCCCCCGAGGCGCAGGAGCTGGTCATCGCAAAGTTCAGCACGGGCACGGACTTCGCCTTCGAAGGCCGTCGCTCACTTCCCATCACACCAGTCTAGGAGCTGTCAACGTGTCCAGCCTTTCCTCGATGTCCTTCTCGGAATCACCGCTCACGACCGCTGAGGTCGAGGCGGCCGAGCGGTTGTACGGCGACCTGGCACAAGACATTCGCGACGTACGCGACCTGACCATCCGTACCCGAGTCGATGCAGAACGCGTAGCCGCCGCCCGCGCGCTCGTACAGCAGGCATCGCAGATCCTCGCTGAGGATGCTCCCCCGGAGCCAGCCGGCATCCACTACAACTCCGATGGCAGGTCGTGGAACTGGGGAAACGCGGTCGTCGGCGTCCGCAATGCCATCGCCCCGCCGGTCGTCCTGAGCTGGGACGACAACGACGTCGTGAGCTCCGAGCTCGACCTCGGCGTCGCGTACGAAGGCCCTCCGGGCTGCGTGCACGGAGGCGTCTCTTCCCTGCTGCTCGATCACCTCATGGGCGAGACCGCGAGCGATCGTCACACCCGGCTGATCGTCACCGGCACGCTGACTCTGCGCTACGTGCTCCCGTTGCCACTCGGTCGCGTACGCATGAGTGGCTGGATCTCGAAGGAGGACGGCCGCAAGATCACCGTCACGGCGCAGATTGGTCCGGCAGACAGTGACGTTCCCGCCGTCGAGGCATCGGGCCTGTTCATCGTCCCGCGCTGGGCGCAGTCCGTGACCGACTCGGCCGATGTCGGCTCGCTCGACTAACTGATATCGGGCGCGCGACGGCTCACGCCAGCGACAGGAACAACTTCTCCATCTTCTTGGTGTCCAAGCTGTCGGTCCCGCCTTCAGCAATGCACTGCTGAAGGCCAGCGGCGACAATCGTGAACCCGGCTCTGTCCAGCGCCTTGGAGACCGCTGCCAGCTGGGTGACGACTTCGTCGCACTCGCGCCCTTCCTCGAGCATGCGTGCCACACCGGCCAGCTGCCCCTGGGCTCGCTTGATCCGGTTCAACACCGGCTTCATCTCTACGGGATCTAGCTGCATCCGGTCGTCCCTCTCTGGAGATCGTGCTCGTACGAAGCCTCTCAGGGCTACGGAATAAGAATACCCCAGGGGGTGTTTTGACGGTGGAAGATATACCCCCTAGGGTATTTGAATCGGCCCCGAGAGAGAGACCCATGACCGTCACCGAATCGCGCCACACTCACGCTGAGCCAGACCCCGAGATCGGCTTCCACCCCGGACTGCTCGGAAGGTTGGGCGTCTGGGTGACCCGTCATCGTCGCATCACGGCTGGGGTCTGGCTGATTCTGATCGTCGGCCTCGGCGTCTTCGCGCCCAAGGTCGAGTCCGAGCTCTCCGGCGCAGGCTGGCAGGCCAATGGCTCGGACTCGGTCACGGCCCGAGAACTCGCGCAAGAACACTTCGGCGGCAATGCGAGCTCGGCGATACAGGTCGTTGTCCGATCCGACGACGGGCCTGTGACGGAGGGAGCCGGCGCCTCGGTGCTCGCCCGCGCTACGGCGTTGCTCGAGGAGGATCCGCGAATCGCGGAGGTCATCCAACCTCAGCCTGGCGCAACCCTGAGCCAAGACGGATCGACTGCGGTGCTGCTCGCCGGCGCCGGCGTAGGCACCAACGAGATGGTTCGTGCCGCCGACGACCTGAAGGGGCCCCTCGCAGAGCTCTCGAGCGCCGGCGTGACGGTGAACCCGACAGGAGCCTCGCTGCTGTGGTCGGACTTCAACGAGGCAAACCTGAGCGCCATGATGAAGTCGGAGATGATCTCCTGGCCGGTCACGCTTGCCATCCTGGTCCTCGCATTCGGTGCGCTCGTCGCGGCCGGACTACCGCTGCTGCTGACCCTCGCTGGGCTGGTCGCCTCAGCCGGATCACTGGTGCTGATCAACCACTTCGTCCCGGTCTCGATCTGGGCCATGAACTTCGCGATGATGTTCGCCCTGGCACTCGGCATCGACTATGCACTGTTCCTGGTCGCCCGGTTCCGAGCCGCCCGGCTGGGATCGCACGAGACCCCACGGCAGGCAATCGCCGAGACGATGGACACGGCCGGCAAGGCAGTGCTGCTCTCCGGGGCCACCGTGCTGATCTCGCTCTCTGCAGTGATGCTCGTGCCCTCGCCGTCGTTCCGATCGATGGCCGGCGGCATCATGCTCGCGGTGATCTTCGTGCTGGGCGCAACCCTGACCCTGCTGCCACTTGTCCTGTTCAAGCTCGACGATCGCATCAACAAGTTCTCGCTCCCTTGGGCACACGCCGGTGAGCACCGTTCTGCCAAGTTCGAACGGTGGGGTGAGCGCCTCTGGAAGCGGCCGTTCGTATGGGGACTCGGCTCCTTGGTCATCCTGCTCGCCCTGGCCGCACCGATTGTCGGCCTCAAGACAGCGATGCCGTCCATCAAGGTGTTGCCGGAGCACGCGTCGGCCCGCGTCGGCTACGACATCGTGAAGGAGACTTTCGGCGAAGGTGCGCCGGGAACCCTTCAGATCGTCGTCAAGCAGTCCCAGATCGCTGAGGCCACAGCCGTGGTCACGGCGGACTCCGGCATTGCCACCGCGATGCCCGCGATGTCGGCCGCCGACGACAGCGAGCTCGCGCTCATACAGGCGATCCCCACTGTCGATCCGTCCGATCCGGCGCTTGCCGCCACGGTCGACCGACTGCGAGCTGACCTGCCCTCGACCTCGCTGGTGGGCGGCGCTGCGGTGGAGAACCTCGACCTCAAGACCCAGCTCGACGACTCCACACCGCTGGTTATCGGGGTGATCCTCCTGCTCGGCTTCCTGCTGCTGCTGGTGGCATTGCAGGCACCGCTGATCGCGTTGCTCGGCACTCTGGTGAGCTTGCTCTCGACTGCCGCTGCGTTCGGAGTCGCTCGGATGGTCTTCCAGGAAGGATGGGGCGCGGGGTTCTTCGGATTCGAGCCCCAAGGGTTCCTCGATGCATGGGCCCCCGTGTTCTTCTTCGCCATGATCTTCGCGATTGCCATGGATTACACCGTCTTCCTGTTGGCGTCGGCCAAAGAGCACTACGAGCACAGCCGCGACCCGCGCGACGCAATGATCGGCGCCGTTGCGCACTCGGGCCGGGTGATCTTCGCAGCCGGAGCGGTGATGGTGGCGGTCTTCTTCACCTTCGCCCTTTCGGGTCCGCTGCCACCCAAGGAGATGGGGATCATTCTCGGTGTCGCCGTGCTCCTCGACACCTTCTTGGTGCGTCTCGTGCTCCTGCCCGTGCTGCTCCGTCTCACAGGCCGCGCCGCATGGTGGGCTCCCCGCTGGCTCCAGCGGATCCTGCCGGACATTCATTTCGCCCACGACTGAACCCCTTCACCGACCGACCCAACGCAGCGAAGGAACCCCATGAACCTTGACCGAGCCGTCCTCGCACTAGCCGGAACCATGATCTTGGCCAGCGTTCTGCTGACCGTTCTCGTGTCGACCTGGTGGCTGCTGCTGACCACCTTCGTTGGCCTCAACCTCCTGCAATCGAGCGTGACGGGCTTCTGCCCAGCCGCCGTGATCCTGGGCAAGCTCGGGCTCGCTCCCGGATGCGCCTACACCTCAAGAGGCTGATGGCCATCGGCCATCACGTGAGACACCTCTGCTGCTCCATACCGACGGACGATTGCGAGCAGTGAACCCATCTCGTGCAAGCATCGGATCAGAACACGAGG
This sequence comes from Propionibacteriales bacterium, assembly GCA_038256885.1. Taxonomy (GTDB): domain Bacteria; phylum Actinomycetota; class Actinomycetes; order Propionibacteriales; family Nocardioidaceae; genus Aeromicrobium. The sequence goes on along the minus strand of JBBSJW010000051.1, from coordinate 15,458 downwards.
GAAGATTCACGCCAATTCGTTGACGCGTGTCTGAACAGTGTTTAGATTCAACGGCGGGTGACCCAGGTCACTCGTACCGACTTGAGGGAGTCGGAGACCGGTTCGAGGGAACCGGAGGGAGCCCGGATGCCACCACGGCACCGGTGAAATTGAGGGAGACCATGAAACTCACACGTTCTGGCCGGATGGCCGCGCTCACGATCGGCGTCAGCCTTGCGCTGACCCTGTCCGGCTGCGGAGGCAGCTCTGACCCTGACGACACCGGAACCGCGAACGTGGACCTCGGCACCGTCAACAAGGCCACCGGCTCGCCAGTCAAGGTGGGCTTCATCGGTGACGCCGAGGCTGGATCCGGCGCCCTGGGCAACGCAATCGCTGCGGCACAGGCATCGGCGGACTACGCCAACGAGTACCTCGGCGGCCTGGGTGGCAACAAGATCGAGCTCGTCACCTGCTCCACGGAAGCCACACCGGCAACCGCCACGGCATGCGCGGTCAAGCTCGCCAAGGAGGGCGTCGTCGCCGTCACGACCGGTGTCACCGGCCAGGATCACGCGATCTTCGAGGCCCTTGAGGGCACGGGCGTCCCCTTCATCGTCTCGTTGACGGCTGATGAAGAGATCCTGTCCAGCAAGACCGACTTCGTCTTCCAGAACCCGATTGCCATCGCCACAGCCAGCGTCGCCCTGCTCAAGAAGAACGGCGCCAAGACGGGCGGCTTCCTCGTCGTCGATGCGCCGGCCGCCACTGGTCCGGTGGAAGCACTGACCAAGCCCCTGTTCAAAGCGCAGGGACTGGGATTCGACATGGTGCCGATCTCTCTGCAGGTCGCTGACCCGACATCCGCTATCCAGCAGTCGATCAACAACGGCTCGGATGCCTTCACGATCCTCGGCGACAACGCGTTCGTCACGAGGGCCATCAAGTCGCTCAACCAGCTGGGATTCAAGGGCCCCATGATCACGAACATCTCGGCGTTCCAGAAGGACCAGATCGACAGCATGCCCAACGGGCTCAAAGGCGTGACGACCATGTCGTCGATCACCCGCATCCCTGAGCGCGAAGGCCTGTCGGAATTCGCGACGATCATGAACAAGTTCGGCGACGACATCGACACCGGCGCAGACAGTGGCCAGGTCGCCTACCAGACCTTCCTGGGCTTCGTGGAGTCAGTGAACCTGACTCCAGGCGCCGGAACGTCGGCCAAGGACGTCATCGCGGCACTGAAGAACATGCCCAAGGCCGTCCCGCTCCGACTCGCGCCGGGTCTGAGCCTGAACTGCGACGGAAAGGCCGTGGCCGTCCTTCCCGGCGTGTGCAACGCGAAGACCATCGCCGCCACGCTCAACGCTGAGGGCTTTGCCACTACGGAGGCCTTGCTCTGATGCAGCGGGTGGACCGGACCTCGGTCCGGTCCACCCATGCTCAGGGGAGGGAACCCCATGGACCAGCACATTGTTTTCCTGTTGTTCGGCCTCGCCAACGGCGCTATCTACGCTGCCCTGGCCCTCACCTTGGTGGTGACCTACCGCTCCAGCGGGGTCATCAACTTCAGCTCCGGAACCCTCGCACTGCTGGGCGCGTACACGTACGCGTTCCTTCGTCGCGGGGAGTTCTTGATCCCCATTCCTGGCTTCCCGAAGACCGTGGACCTGGGCACCGAGCTGGGGTTCGTTCCTGCCGCGACCATCTCGGTGGCGATCTGCGCGCTGACCGGACTGCTGATCTATCTGCTCGTCTTCCGCCCATTGCGTGACGTGCCACCTGTGGGCAAGGCCGTCGCGTCCATCGGCGTCATGCTTGTGCTCTCAGGCATGTTCACCCTCCGCATCGGCGTGGACGGAGTCCAGACCCAGCCGATCCTGCCCGTGGGCATCTGGAAGATCGCCGGCGTCAACGTCACGAGCGACCGCGTCTGGTTCGCGATCATCATCGTCGCGATCGCGGCTGCACTCGCCGCGGCCTACCGGTTCACGCGCTTCGGCCTGCTCACCCGAGCGGCAGCCAACAGCGAGAAGGGCGCGTACGTCAGTGGCATCAAGCCCGACCGCATCGCCGCCGCCAACTGGATGATCTCCGGCGCTGTCGCGGCGCTGGCCGGCATCCTCATCTCGCCGATCCTGCCGCTGACCCCCAACTCGTTCACCCTGTTGATCGTCCCGGCGCTCGCCGCGGCGGTCGTCGCAGGATTCGACCGTATCTTGCCTGCCGTCGTGGCCGGTATCGCGATCGGCATGGCGCAGTCCGACCTGACCTACCTCGCCGGTACGTGGACCTGGCTCCCGACCTCGGGTCGCAGCGAACTGGTCGTCCTGCTCCTGATCCTGTTCGTTCTCGTCGCTCGCGCGAAGCCGCTGCCCAGCCGCGGCCTCAACCTGCGCGCGTCGCTCGGCCGCGCGCCACGTCCGCAGTCGATCGCCCTGCCCACTCTGGTCAGCTCGGTCGTCGGCGTAGCGGCGGTGTTCGTCTTCAGCGGAGACTGGCTCATCGCACTGATCACCAGCTTCATCTTCGCGATCATCACGCTGTCCCTCGTCGTGGTCACCGGCTATGCCGGTCAGGTGTCCTTCGCGCAGCTGACGCTGGCGGGAGTCGCCGGGTTCTCACTCGCGACACTCACCGACAGCTGGGGGGTTCCGTTCCCCCTCGCCCCGCTCATCGCGGCGACCATCGCGTCGATCGTCGGTGTGATCGTGGGACTTCCAGCGCTTCGCGTACGAGGTCTGCCCGTCGCGATCGTCACCCTCGCGACTGCCGTCGCGCTCGAGGCATTCTGGTTCGCCAACTCCGACTTCGTCGGCAGCTCAGGCAAGGACGTCACGGGACCAACGCTCTTCGGACTCGACCTGCGATCCCGCGTCGGCCTCGACTACCCGCGAGTCCAGTTCGGTCTGTTGGTCCTGACCGTCCTCGTGCTCGTCGGAGTGGCCGTCGCCAAGCTGCGCATGTCACGCCTCGGTTCGCAGATGCTCGCCGTACGCGCCAACGAGCGCTCGGCAGCCGGAGCTGGCGTGGCAGTCGTACGAGTCAAGCTCATTGCCTTCGCCATCGGCTCGTTCATCGCCGGTCTGGGCGGATCGATGCTGGCCTATTTCCAGGGCAATGTGACGTTCATCAGCTTCTCCACCTTCATCGGCCTGACCCTGTTTGCCACGGCCTACCTCGCGGGCATCACCAGCATCTCCGGCGGAGTCGCGGCCGGCCTCATCGGTATCGGCGGCATGGTTCCGCTGATGCTCAACAAAGTGGGCGGCCTCAGCGGCGAGTGGTTTGCAGTCATCGCAGGTCTCGGCCTCATCCTCACCCTGATCGGCAATCCCGAAGGCGTCGTCGGGCCAATTCACGAACGACTCCAGAGACGCCGCCGCGACAAGGCGCCGAGCGCAGACGCAGCCGAGCCTCTGGACGGCAATGGGGGTCCCCCCAACAAAGAGGGCGTAGCCGTTGGGGGACTCATTGCACTCGAACCCGTCACCGGCGGAGATGTCGTGCTCGAGGTTCGTGATCTCGGCGTCCGATACGGCGGCGTGGTCGCGGTGGATGGTGTCGACCTCGACGTACGAGAAGGAACAATCGTCGGTCTCATCGGACCCAATGGCGCTGGGAAGACGACCCTCCTCGACGCGTTGTCCGGGTTCACGGCGAGCAGCGGCACCATCAAGCTCGAAGGAACAGACCTGAAGGGTCAGGCTCCGCACCAGCGCGTACGCAATGCTCTGGGGCGGACCTTCCAGCACGCCGAGCTGTACGAAGACCTCTCGGTGCACGAGAACGTCATCGTCGGCGCTTCAGCGGCGCACGGGAGAACAGCGCGATCGGTCACCGAGACTCTCGAGCTTCTCGGTCTTGCCGAAGTTGCCGAGCTGCCCGTTGCCGAGCTGTCGCAAGGACGTCGCCAGCTCGTCTCGATCGCACGCGCCCTGATCGGCAACCCGAAGGTCCTCCTGCTCGACGAGCCCGCTGGTGGCCTGGACAGCCGAGAGAGCCAGTGGCTCGGTCAGCGGTTGCGCAAGATCCGTGACAGCGGCGTGACGATCCTGCTGATCGACCACGACATGCACCTGGTCCTCAACCTCTGCGACGACATCTACGTCCTCAACTTCGGAGAGGTGATCGCGCACGACACCCCTTCAGAGATTCGTGCTGACTCCCGGGTGGCTGAGGCGTACCTCGGATCAGCCCACGCCGAGCAGGAGGTTGTCTCATGACGACGATGGCCGACAATCAGACAGCCCACACATCGGGTCCGGCCGGCGACCTGCTGGTTTGCGCCGGCCTCAAGGCTGGGTACGGGAACGTCGAGGTGGTCCGCCAGTTCGACCTCGCCACCCCCGGCGGTTCTGTCGTCGCTGTGCTTGGCCCCAACGGAGCAGGCAAGACAACTCTTCTCAACACGCTGTCCGGCCTACTGCCAGCGCAGGCTGGAAGCGTCACGGTCGGCGGACGTACGGTCAAGAACGGCCGTCCCGCCGACGCGTCCGAGGCCGGGATCGTCCTGGTTCCCGATGACCGCGCACTGTTCACCACGCTCACCGTCGAGGAGAACCTCCTCGCAGCGCGCGGGCGTCACCGCACCACCGTCGACGGCGCATTCGATCGATTCCCGGCCTTGGCGGTCCGGCGCAAGTTGTCGGCCGGTCACCTGTCCGGCGGTGAGCAGCAGATGCTCGCGGTTGCTCGAGCGCTCATGCAGGAGCCACGCGTACTGCTCCTGGACGAGATGTCCATGGGGCTCGCGCCGATCATCGTCGAAGAGCTCATGCCCATGGTTCGCAGAGTCGCAGAGGACACCGGCGCTGTCGTGGTGCTCGTCGAGCAGCACGTCCACCTCGCCCTCGAAGTGGCCGATCGAGCCATCGTGCTGGTTCACGGCGAAGTCGTCCTGGATCGCACCGCTGCTGAGCTCGCCGCGGATCCGACCCTGCTCGAGTCGGCGTACTTGGGCGGCACAATCTCATGACGGGCCGAAGCATCGGATGACCAACCGTCCCGTCTCCGTTCCACGTCGCGGCCTGAACGACAAACAGGCCGCGACGGTCGAGCGGCTCTACTCCGAGGCCATGGCCTTGCTCAAGGAAGTCGGGCACGAGGACCTCGCGATGCGCGCCGTCGGCCAACGTGCTGGAGTCTCGCCCGCCACGGTCTACACCTACTTCTCGTCGAAGGACCACCTTTTTGCCGAGCTCTTCTGGCGGGTGATCGAGCAGGAAGGTGTCGTCAGGCTGACCGCACCGACTGCGACGAGCCGGCTGCAGGAACTCGTACGCCACCTGTCAGACGTCGTCGCTGGAGTACCCGAGCTCACCGCGGCCGTGCACAAGGCCCTCTTGGCTGGAGACCCCGAAGTCCATCGCGTACGAGCAGACATCGGCCTGTGGTGCGTCGGACAGTTCCACAACGCGGTCGGACCCGATGCGCGACTTCCAGCGCAGGTTGTCATGACACTGTCGTTCGCCATGACCGGAGCGTTGATGCAGTCGGGAATGGGGGTCTTCGGCTACGACAAGCTCGGAGACCACCTCGTGGACACCGTCGCGGTCATCATGCGCGACGTCGCTTGAGCGCCTAGCTCTCGTTGAGCGCCACAGCGCTTTGCACGATCTCGATGAACGCTGTCTCGTTCAGCATGTCGTCCACCTGGAGGTCGATGGCCCGTCGGGTCCCGGCGTCGAGACTCGCGTTGAACAGGCTCGCGGGATCAGGCAGGGACGCGCCCTTGGCGAACGTCACCTTCACCTTGTCCTTGTAGGTCTCGAGCGTGCAGACCAGGCCTGAGCGAGAGAACGTCGGCACTCCCCCGGGATTTGACGGCTTGACCCATTTGATCTCTTCGACCACGTCGGGGACGGCTTCGTGGATCAGGTGACGAATTGAGTCAACGGTTGTGCTGCGCCAGTCATCCATGAGCGCGACTGTACTGAAACTCAGCCGCCGAGAGCAGCGAGCATCTTCTTGCCGATGTCGCTCAGGTTGCCGTGCGCATCAGCCACGCGACACCACTCCCTCGTCATGTCCGCGAACTTCTGCGGGTTGTAGATGTCCTCTTCGCAGATCAGGTTGCCGTCGTCATCGAACGTCAGGATCGTGATGTTCGAGGCTTCATGAACTGAGCCGTCGCCGGGATCTCGCATGATGTTGCGGATGTCGCAGATCACGCGGTTCGTCGGCGCATCGATGACCGACCACGCTGCGGGAAAGCCGATCATCTCGCTGCCCGGGAACGTGGTCATTGTCTTGATGATCCACGGCCGGATCTCCTCGCGGCCGGAGAAGTCACCGTACGCGTGCTCGATGTACGTGGCGTCCTCGGTGAACATGTCAGCGAACGCCGACCAGTCCTTGCTCTCGCAGATCTCTTCGACCTTTGACGCGTAGCGGTCGAACGCTTCCTGCAACATGTTCTCGTTTTCCACGACGACAGCCAACCACACGTCAGTCGTAGATGACCGCCGTGCCTTCACGCTGCATCCTGGCCAGACCGTCCTTCATCCCCTGAATCTGCTCGCGCGTGTGGCCCTCCCAGTCGAGGAGCTCACCGACAATCCTGACGGGCTCACCGCTGCGATAGGACCGAGTCGGATTGCCCGGGAGCTTCTTGTCGGTCACGTTGGGATCGTCCTCGAGCTCGCCAGTGGCCTCGACGATGTAGATCCGTCCTGGACCTTCGCCAGCCGCCATCTCAGCACCCCAGGCCGCTGCGTCCAGGGTCTCGGTCACGTAGATGTGGTTCATGATCCGCCCGGACGCGAAATTCGATTCGCGACCAGGCATCAGCAAGTCACCGACCGCGAGGTCGGCCTTTGTACCGTGAAGCAGCGCACCCGACTCATGGACCTCGAATGGCGTTGGCATCCACACCCCCCTGGAAGATTTGAGCTCGAGCCTATCCGGGCACGTCTCGACCGATGGTCCCGTGATCTGATGACTGCATGAAGTTGGATCCGCGCAGGGTGCTCGTCCATTCCGTCCTTCGGCGGAGGATGGAGAAGGGCGGTCGCATCGAGACCGTCGCCGAGTTCATCAGTGCGAAGCACGCAAACCCCGCTCCGTACGAGCCACCGACCGGCAAGGCTGCGCAGGGGATCGACATCTCCATGCTGCATGTCGCCGGCATTCTCGTCTACCGGCTGACGCGACAGCAGAACCCAGGCCGACAGAGCTTCGTGTACGTCCACGGTGGCTCCTTCATCGGCGAGATCTCCTCTGCCCAGTGGGAGCTCGTGATGGAGCTCGTACGTCGCAGCGGCAGCACCTGCCTGGTTCCGATCTACCCCCTTGCGCCGCAAGCCACGGCGATCGAGACGGTGACCAGCATGTCCGACGTGATCGGCAGCGCCATCGAGGAGCTTGGCGCCGAGAACGTCAACGTCCTCGGCGACTCGGCGGGCGGCACGATCGTCGTCGCAGCCGCCCAGCAGATACGCGATGTTGGAGCCGCGTTGCCCGCGAGCCTGATCCTGTTGGCACCGTGGCTCGACCTCGCGATGACCCATCCCGACCAGGCGACCATCCAGCCTCACGACCTCATGATGCGACACGACTACCTCGTGGATGCAGCACACGTCTATGCAGGCGATCTCCAGCTCGACGACCCACGGGTAAGCCCGCTGTTCGGCGACTTCTCCGGCCTGCCTCCGATGCACGTATTCACCGGGTCACACGATGTCGTGGCCACGGACTCGCGACAGCTCGTCGAGCGGGTCAAGGCAGCTGGCGGCGAGATCTCGTACCTCGAGGCACCTGGGATGCAGCACGTGTACCCCGTCCTCCCCCTGCTGCCCGAAGCCCGCCGGGCCAAGAAGAAGATCGCCTTGATCCTCAGCTAGTTCAGCTTCTGATAGCCCATCGGGCACGGGCCATCGGCTCGAGCGACGCCGCCGATCTGGGCGGGAACCGGCACCGGGTACGACGACCATCCCGCAGAGAGGCCGAACGTCGCCAGGAGCCTCGTCATCGTCATGGTCATGGCCGCGATCGAGAACGGCTGTGCCGGGCACGAGTGCTTGCCGTGCCCGAATGACGTCACCAGCTGAGGGCTTCCCAACCCATCCGTATCGGTGAATCGGTGCCGCTCCCAGCGCTCGGGTCGCCACGTGTCGTGGCCGAGCTCGGGTGTCCGGTTGGTCAACGGGAGCAGAGTGGCAATCGTCGTGCCGTTGCCGACCTCGTACGTGGTCGCGCCGTCGTCGAACGTCACGGGAGTCAGCACGGTGCGGGCCATGATCGAGCGCTGCGCCAGCCGTATGGACTCGAGCGCGCACCTGCTCGCATGCTCCTGATCCCCGGCACGAACTCGATCCGCCGAGGACGGATTCTCGATGAGGTCAACCAGCGCCCAGCCGAGAGCCGACGCGAGGTTGGACATCGACGCGATGTGGATCAACACCACGTCGTGGGCAATTCCCGTACGGCTGATCGCCTCAGGCTCGTCGACCCATCCCGCCGCGATCCGGTCGAACAACACATGGCCGTCCCCCTCGGACACCACATTGCTCAGCAGCTCGACGATCTCGGCGAGAGCAGCACGCTCGTCGGCATAGCCAGAATCCGCGACGGCCTGCATGGCATCGGGGTGGACGAAGGAGTCGGCGCCATCGAGCGCGTCGAACGCCTTGACCAGCGACTCGAACGTCTCGCCTTCTGCGGCGCCGGGTCCTGCCCATGAAGCCAGACCCATCCGGTGTCCGAGCCGGCGAGTCAGCGCGAAGACGTCGACACTGCCGGACTCGCCCAGCTCGGCGACCTCGATGTCTAGCGCGGATTCCAGATTGGCCAGGTACGACACCACATCGCCCTTGCGGAACAAGGTCCCCGGCAACGTCCGGCGCCCATCGAAGATCTCGTCGGGCAGCTTTCGGCGCAGCATCAGGTAGTCCGCGACGCCCTTGCTGGCGTCTGCCTCAGGCAATGCATAGAAGGACTCGACGCCGGTCGGGGTGAAGGTGAAGAGATAGCGATCTCTCCCGCTGTTCACGACGAACGTGTCGCCGAAGGCAGACCGGGCCGCGGCCAGCTCAGCAACTGCATCAGCGACCGGGACATCCCATGGAAGTCCGATGCCCTCCGCGACAGGCGGCATCGGCGAGATCTGGTTCCTCGGCATCAGCGCAGTCCCGGGTGCCCCTTCGACAGCACCGGTAGCAGCAGCGTTCGGGGCGTCACCTGGGACAGGGCCGCAGCGACACGGTTGACCTTGCCGGGGATGACCACGAGTCGGCCTTTGGCCATGCCCTCCACGGCACTCTTCGCCACGTCCTCGGCGGACACCCACATCACCGCGGGGAGCGCGGCTTCGGCATCTTCCTTGGAGAAGCCGGCACGCTCGCCGAATCCGGTGTGGACGGGCCCGGGACACAGCGTCGTCGCGGTGACATGTGTCCCTCGCAGCTCGCCGGCAAGGCTCTGCGTGTACGAGAGAACGAACGCCTTGCCTGCGCCATACCCCGCCTGACCGGGCAGCGGCTGGAACGCAGCCGTCGAGGCGACGTTGAGGATTGCACCACGATCACGTTCGACCATGCCTGGAAGAACTCGACTGCACAGATCGGCCACCGCGACGACATCGACCTCGATCATGTTCATCTCTGCCGTCGGGTCAGCCTTGCTGACTGCGCCCAGCGTCGACAAGCCGGCGTTGTTGACGAGGATGTCGATGACACGACCCTGCTTGCTGACGAGGTCCGACAACGTGGCGCGTCCGGCTCGATCGGACAGGTCCATGGCGATCACGTCAGCGTCCCCCAGCTCTGCCGAAAGGGCTTCGAGCTTGTCCGTCGAGCGAGCGACCAGGGTCACGTGGTGGCCGCGCCGGGACAGCTCTCGCGCGATCATGGCGCCGATCCCGGACGAAGCTCCGGTGACCACCGCCGTACGGTCAGCGCCCGGCGCTGGAAGAGACATGGCGACACCCTAGTGCGGAAGCGCGGCGTCCCCTACGATCGTCGCTAGACACCTGTCCAGTTTTCAGGCTTTGACGACGATCCGAGGAGACTCTCCGTGCCCAAGCCACCGCTCTCGATGAAGCCCACGGGCTGGTTCCAGGTCGCGTGGGCGGCTGAGGTTGCGGTCGGTCAGGTCCATCGCGTCGACGCCTTCGGCGAAGAATTGATCGCGTGGCGCGGACGTTCCGGCGAGGTGACCGTCATGGATTCCTACTGCCAGCACCTCGGCGCCAACCTTGGATTCGGCGGGACGGTCATCGACGACACGATCCAGTGCCCGTTTCACGGTTGGCAGTGGAATCTCGCCGGCAAGAACGTGTGCATCCCCTATGAGGACCGGCCCAACATCGGCAAGAAGATTCGTACCTATCCGACGGTTGAGCTCAACGAAGCGATCTACATCTGGCATGACGTGCAGAAGCGAGCCCCGTTCTTCGAGGTGCCGGACATCTTCGACAGCTGGCCCGATGGACGAACCGCGGCCGACTACCACCAGCCCTTCCCGGACTCGATCCTGTTCAACGAGCGGCTCTCTCTGCATCCGCAGTACGTCATCGAGAACGGCGTCGACTTCGCCCACTTCAAGTACGTGCACAAGGTCCCGCTGATCCCCCAGTTCACTCGCCAGGAGTTTGAGGCTCCGATCTCGTACGTCGACTTCACCGTCGCATTCGAGGGTGAGCCGGGGACGATCGAGGAAGTCGACAGCGGCGTCGAGGCAATCAACTGCGGACTCGGCCTCGCCATCACCCGCAGCCACGGGATGATCGACAACCGCACCGCGACCGCGGTCACGCCAGTCGACGACGAAACCTGTGACGTTCGATTCTCGGTCTGGATCGGGCGCGAGCCCGGCCTGAGCGAGGACGACTCCCGTGCGCGCGCGATCAAGTATGCGCGCGGTGTCATCGAGCAGTTCGAAGCCGACATCTACATCTGGTCTCACCAGAAGTACGCAGATCCTGCGGCCCTCGCCAGAGGCGAATACGCCGGATTCACCGCCCTCCGCAACTGGGCACAGCAGTTCTACCCAGAAGCCGAGCGCATCCCCGTCGGTCTCACGCCGCCATCCTGATCAGCTCTCCCGAAAGGCACGACATGACCACCACCCCCATCCGGGTCTTCCAGGTTGCAACCGGCAACGTCGGTAGCGAGATGATCAAGCGGATCGGCACGCAGCCCGACCTTGAGCTGGTCGGCGTCCACGTCTACACACCCGACAAGATCGGTCGCGATGTCGGCGAGCTCGCCGGGATCGGTCCGGTCAACATCGTCGCGACCGGCACCGTTGAGGAGATCATCGCGGCCAAGCCCGACGTACTGACCTTCCACGGCGTCTTCCCTGACGAGGACCTCTACCTCCAGGTGCTGGAGGCCGGAATCAACATCGTCACCACCGCTGACTGGATCACTGGCCACCACCGCAACGAGAACCATCCGCACCCCTCGGGTCGGCCGTGGACCGACATCATCGACGAGGCAGCCAAGAAGGGCGGGGTCACCTTCTACGGCACAGGAATGAACCCGGGCCTCAACCAGATCCTGGGTGTCGTCGTCTCGGCCGACGTCGCCAACATCGAGAACGTCACGACCATCGAGTCGGTCGACGTGTCCTGCCACCACTCAGCCGACACCTGGACGGAGGTCGGCTATGGCCTTCCCATCGACGATCCCGAGCTTCCCGGCAAGCTGAAGAAGTACACCGAAGTCTTCGCCGACTCCGTCTGGATGATGGCCGACGCGTTCGGCCTTGAGCTCGACTCGGTCGAGTTCTCGTACGAGATGGGCGCCTGCACCAAGGAGGTCGACCTCGGTTGGTACAAGCTCCCCAAGGGCTCGCTCGGTGCCAACTACATCAAGTACCAGGGCATGGTCGACGGCGTCTCCCGCGTCGAGACCCACCTCGAGTGGCAGATGACGCCTCATACCGAGCCGAGCTGGGACATCAAGGGTTGCTACGTCACCCAGATCAAGGGCGACCCCCAGATCTACAACAAGCACATGATCTTCCCAGCCGAAGGTGTCGATCTCTCCAACCCCGACGACTTCGCGTCGATCGGTATGACCGTCACCGGAATGCCGGCCCTGAACGCGATCAAGTCGGTCGTTGCGGCACGGCCCGGTGTCATCACCAGCGCCGATCTACCGCTGCGCGGCTTCGCCGGACGCTTCAGCATCTGAGTTCGCGGGGAAGGTTAGCCCATCACTCGCATTTGGTAGTAGCCGCGGGTACGAGCGACGACCGTCCCGGCTTCGTCGGTGACCTCGCAGGTCAGCTCATAATTCGACTTGCCGTCGGCAGTCGCTTCTGCCTGAACCCGGTTGAACTCTTCCTCCGAGAGCGTGGTTCGTGCCGTCACCGCCGTCAACGCCGGCCGGGTGAAGTCAATCTCGACCCGCTTGACCAGGGGTAACGCACCAGGCACGTCCATGAACCCCGCCATCAGCCCGCCGAGCACCTCAGCAACAGTGAACAGACTGCCCGCGTACATCGCCCCGAAGTGGTTGACGTTCGGCTCCGCCGGGATCCGCGCGGTCGCACTGTGAGGAGTCACCTCGAGCACCTCGAGTTCCATGGCACCCAGAATGGGGATCAGCGAACGGGCTTGGGCTGTGGGTTCAGGGAGGGCAACTGGTTCGGTCATGCTCGAATACTAGAGGTGCTCCCACTCGCCAAACCGATGCACGAAGGCGCCACCAACCGCGGGAGGCGGAATGATTCAGAGGCCTTGGCAAATGCGCTTCGACGGTTGCATCATGAACTGAGTCCCTGGATCGAAGGCGCCGTCACGCGCGCCGCCAACCAAGGAATCAGGAGCAATCATGGCCTCCGACACGCACAGCATTGAGAACCCGCAGGAAACCCGCCCGTTCAAGGATCACGGACACATGGACGTCGTCACCATCGGTGACTTCACCATGGGCCGCGCAGTCTTTGAGCCGGGTTGGCGCTGGTCCGAGGACGTCAAGCCGATCGCCGGCACCGAGTCCTGCCAGACACATCACAAGGGATTTTGCGTCTCGGGTCAGATGACCGTCCGGCACGACGATGGGAGTGAGCTCAACGTCGGTCCCGGCGATGTGGTGGTGATCGAGCCTGGCCACGACGCGTGGACCGTAGGCGATGAACCCTGCGTCATGCTCGACACCGGTGTCGCCGCGTACGCCAAACCCGTGTGAGAAATCGGCGACCCTGAGTCGCCAGGAGCGCAACGCGCCTAGTCACCTGACCGCCATAGCGGCCAGGGAATTGCGCGTTGTGCTTCCGCATCACGGCAAAAGTTGCTGTGATGACACCATGACAACCCATGACATCCTCGGCCGAACCGTCACGATGCCCGTGCAGGTGCGGGATGGCACCAACGCGACCGTGATGTACGACGTGCCCCTCGAAGCTGCTCAAGCGCTCGCGCCGGCCGGGTTCGAGGTGATCGAGACCGAGCCGGGTCGCGCCCAGTTCGCGCTGGCGCTCGTCGACTATCAAGACAACGACCTTGGCAGCTACCTCGAGATCGGCACCATCTTCTTCGTCCGCCCCGTGGGAGGCGGTCCTGACGGAAACATCATCACCCACCTGCCAGTGACCGAGCACTTCACCTGCGTGGCTGGCAACCAGATCTGGGGCTTTCCCAAGAGCGTCGAGCGGATCGAGGTCACCAACGACGAATCGACCTCGCGGTGGACCCTCGAGATGGACGGCGAGCTCGTCCTGGACATCACCATCCCACGGGGCGGCACCGACGAGATGGCGCCGATGGAGCTGGTGTCCTACACGCTCATCGACGGGCGCCCGCACCGCACGCCGTTCACCCAGGGCGGTTCGGGTACCGGGATGTTCTTCGATGCCGAGGTCTCGTTGACGTTGGGTGGCCATCCCCTCGCGAAGGAGCTGTCGGGCCTCGGCCTACCCGGCGCCCCGGTCGTCCTCACCACATGGACCGAGCAGATGCGCGCCACCTTCGGCGAACCCGAGCCCCTGTAGGCGGCCCGCTGAGATGGCGTCAAACGGGTCGTTGGAGCACGTAGACTCCGGGCATCATGGACGAGCCCCCGTCGCCACGCGAACACATATATCGACCCGCGGACATGGGTGCAGAACAGGTAGGAGATCTCGGTCCAAACCTTGGCGGTAGGTCGTCAGCCATCCGCCACCCCGTCCCGCAGCTCGTCCGTCGTGCTGATCTCACCGCCAAGTTCGCGCTCCTCATGATGCTCGTTCTCGCCCTGATTACCCCCCACCTGGGAAACATCGAGGACAAGGGAGCTGGACTCCGCGCGGTTGCCTACCCGCTCATGGCATTTGCCATACCAATTGTTTGGTTCGTGTGGTGGCGTGAGCGCGCCTCATTTCCATGGCTGGCCGACCTGCTCGTCACGATCACCTGCTTCAGCGACATCCTCGGCAACCGCCTCGACCTGTATGACGCCGTCTGGTGGTTCGACGACTGGATGCACTTCATGAACAACGGCCTGCTCGTGGCGGCTCTCATCCTCCTCACCGTTCACCGGACGGCGACTCTCGGCGCCGTCCTCGAGCGCGCGCTCGCCTTCGGCGTCACAGCAGCCCTCGGATGGGAGCTCGCAGAGTACTTCGCGTTCATCAGCAAGTCCTCAGAGCTGCAACTCGCCTACACCGACACTTTGGCCGACCTGTGCCTCGGGACATTGGGAAGCATCACGGCCGCGGTCGTCGTCCACGCGGTTTGGCAGAAGGGACGGATCGTCGGCTCTGCTCCACATTTAGATCACCCGGGACCGCCGCGCCCTTGAACGCTGACCCTGCGTTCAACCCTGGTTGCGATTGGCCCCTTGGCCAGCGATCGGAGCACGACAAAGCCCGGACCTGATGGTCCGGGCCTTCTTTTGGCAGCGGGGAAAGGATGTGATCCTTCGACCTCTGGGTATTGAACCTTGATCAGAGGGCTTGCCCCTCGAACGCCCCGCTACCGGTCCGTTGTGGGGCCCGCGTGAGGGTCGGGTGTGCGGCACGGCCCGAGGCGGAGGTCAAGGAACTGCATTGAGTCTCAGATCACACGGCTGTCGCCGGTTTGCTGGTGCCCAAATGGGCACTCATCAACGTATGAGCCATGACAACGAGGACACAGCCGCCGAGGCACGCAAGGGTCTGATTGCCGGCGTCGTAGGCAAGGTCAGAGAAATCGCTGGTGCCGCGACCGGAAATGACGACCTGGCCGAGAAGGGGCGAATTCAGCAAGCCGAGGCACAGCACCGCAGGGACGCCGTAGCCGAGGAGGCCATCGCGGACGCCAAGAGGCAGAAGGCCGCGGACGACCTGCGAGACGCGAACCATGAAACTGCCGCCGAGCGAGAGGCCGCGCAAGACCGTGCCGACAAGGCACAGCGCGCGGTCGAGAACATTCGCGCTGCAGAGCACGCCGACGCTGAGAGGGCCGCTTCCAAGCAGGAAGCCATTGAACGCCGGGCAGCCGAGCAGCGCGCCGACGACGTCGCCGCAACTGGCATCAGCGAGGCGGAAGGAGTCGCGGCCGATGCCTC
>JBBSJW010000050.1:0-21208 GCA_038256885.1 Propionibacteriales bacterium | reverse complement strand
TCATGAAGCGCTTGCCGTTGCCGAACGATCCAGTGGCGAACTCGCGGTCGAGATCCCACAGCGTCAGCCCGTGGCTCGCGGTGTCGAGGTCGGGGTGGCTGCGAGCATGGTTCTCGAGGGGGTTGGTGTCAGCCATCAGGTGGCCGCGAACCCGGAATGCGTGGATGAGCTCCAGGACGCGCGCCTGCTTGTGCACCTCGTCGTCATGGCTGACGGCGATGTCCTGGGCCCAGCGGATGGGCTCGTACGGGATCTTGAGCGCACGGAAGATGTTGTCGTAGAACTCGTCTTCACCGAGCAGCAGTCCGTGGACCTTCTTGAGGAACTCACCCGACTGAGCGCCCTGGATGACGCGGTGGTCGTACGTCGATGTCAGCGTCATCATCTTGGAGATAGCCATCTGCGCGAGCGTGTGCTCGGAGGCACCCTGGAACTCGGGCGGGTATTCCATCGAGCCGACTCCGACGATGACGCCCTGGCCCTGCATGAGGCGGGGGATCGAGTGGTTGGTGCCAATGCCGCCGGGGTTGGTGAGGCTGACCGTGGTGCCCTGGAAGTCTGCGACTTCGAGCTTGTTGTTGCGCGCCTTGGTGACCATCGTTTCGTACGCGGCCCAGAACTGGGCGAACGTCAGGGTCTCGGCGGCCTTGATGGAGGGGACGAGGAGCGTGCGGCTTCCGTCAGGTTTCTGCAGATCGATCGCAAGACCGAAGTTGACGTGCTCGGGCTTGAGCTGGTTGGGCTTGCCGTCGACGATCTCGTAGCCGGTGTTCATCGCCGGCATGGCCTTCATGGCCTGGACGATCGCCCAGCCGATGAGGTGCGTGAACGAGACCTTGCCACCACGCGCGCGCGCCAGGTGGTTGTTGATGACGACGCGGTTGTCGAACAGCAGCTTGACCGGCATCGAGCGGACGCTCGTCGCCGTCGGGACCGCGAGACTGGCATCCATGTTCTGGACGGTGCGGGCGGCTGCGCCCTTGAGGACGGTCTTGCCGACCTCGCCGGGTCCGGCCTTCGCCTCCGCCGGCGCCTCGGGGGTCGCTGCAGGAGTTGCCGGCTTTGCCTCGGCGGGCTTCGCGGGTGCTGCGGTCTTCTCGGCGGCAGGTGCGGTCGGAGCGGGCGTGGCTGCCTCGGCGGCAGGTGCTGCGGTCTTCTCGGCGGCAGGTGCGGTCGGAGCGGGGGTGGCTGCCGGGGCTGGCGTGGCAGCGGCCGGCTCGGCCACCGGCGTCTCAGGCGTCACTGTGGCAACAGCGGCGGCCTTCGGCGCATTGCCGTTGGTCGACGACGGAGGGCCATCCTTGAAGAAAGTCGCCCAGATCGGATCGACCGAAGTCGGGTCCTCCTGAAAGCGTTCGTACATTTCCTCTACGAGCCACTGATTCGTTCCAAAATCAGGGGTTGTGTGGTCTGGTGAGGAGTTGGCCACTGCCTCGATCGCCTCTTCCGGCTTAGTGCTGATACGCGTGTGAAAACTTCGCTTACAAGGGTAACGCGCAGGCCTAGTGCGTCGTACGGCGGTTGGCCCGCGTCGGCACCCTCATTTCAGATTGCCATGGCCACGGCTCGTTCGCGCGGGTTCTGGCGAGTTTGCTGGCCGTGTTCAGTCGGTGATCTGCAGCTCAGGCTCTCGCTCGACAAAGCGACCGAATGCCTCGGCTTCAGCCTCCAGCGCCCGCTTGATCGCCGGAGTCACGCGAGGAGAGCAGCGCACGGTGATCGCGACGGCCTTGGACTTGATGGTACGGGTCCACAGACCTGCGAGCTGGCCGTCGATAGTCACGACCCCTGAACTGCGCATCATCTGGTCCGCAGTACCGTCGAATCGTTCATAGTCTTCGGGGTCGCGGGCGTAGGAGATGTACTCGTCGAAGTTCGACAGGAGCATCGCTGGGGGATGCTCCGCGTCAACCTGCTCGTCGTGCGACCAGTAGGTCTCGCCGTCGATCTCCGTCGGGCGCAGCTCGGCGAGCTCGAGTGCTCTGCGGCTGTCAGTCAATGTCAGGCTGGTCCACCACGCGAGGTCCTTGTCGCGGATCGGCCCGTGACCGCGTGAGTAGCGCCTGGCGATGAGAGCCAGCAGCTCGTCCCGTGGCTGTGCCGGGGGAGCGGCCACGATGGAGTCGAGCAGGACATACGTGTGCTGCTTGCCGCGCATCGGTCCGTTGATGACCAGCGCCTCGATCTCGGCGTTCATCGCCATGTGGATCAGGTGGCCGGAGGGATCGACTCCGGCCTCGGCAAGAGCCACGCCCAGCTCAGGGCGCGTACGCGGCCCGTCTGAGAGAGCCGCGACGATGACCTCTGCGCTTCGTTCGAGCTTGGCCGGCGAGAGGCCTATCGTGTTGTTGCTCGACGACATCATCTGCCGGATGCGCGGTGCGGTGACTGCCAGCAGCCAGTGGATGTCCGACGGATCGACGAAGTGCCACGTCGGTCGCAGCACATGCGTGCGCAAGAAGTCACCTCGCGCGAATGCCCCATCCAGATCGGACTTCGTCAGTCCCCTCGAGCGTCTGGCGACTGCCCACAACCCCATGTCGTGAAGCTGCGACTGGACGCAACCGAGGTGCCGTACGACGTCGATCGCCGTGTCGAATCGTGGCGCGTCGAGCCCTGTGCGTGCACGCGTCCCGAGATCGAAGGCTTCACGCAGCGTCAGGCCGTGACGAGTGCGGCGTCCAGAGTGATGTCGACGCCGGCGAGTGCCTTGCTCACCGGGCAACTGAGCTTGGCAGCGGCCGCGACCTCGGCGAATCCATCAGCGTCGATGCCTTCGACCTCGGCCCTTACCTTCAGAGCCACGGTCGTGATCGCGAGACCCTTCTCAGGATGCATCTCGACCGTCACATCTGCTGTGACGTCCATCGAGTGTGGTGTGGCGCCCGCCCGGCCGAGCTGGCCGGCAAGCGACATGGCGTAGCAGGCGGAGTGTGCGGCACCAATGAGCTCTTCGGGGTTGGTTGCTCCACCGCCGTCGTCGGACGCGCGCTTGGGAAACGACACATCAAAGGTGCCGAGTCCGGAGCTCGTGAGCTCAACCTGGCCGGAACCGTCCTGCAGTCCGCCATCCCAGGCGGTCCGGGCTGTACGTGTGGGCATCGTGACGCCTCTCGTCGATGGGTGTGGACCCGACGCTACCGCGCGTCTGTGACAGCGACATTCGGCGAATCCCTTGCCAACGCCCCTTGAGCAGGACACAATCTGAACACATACGTACGCAGATTGGGAGCTGGCCATGACCACGACCGCCGTCACCGAAGTCCCCGAGATCCACAAAGGGGTCTTCGGCGCCGCTCTGCTCGCCGGCACGGCCAACGTGATCATGCAGCTGTCTTGGCCTGGAGTCGGGTACGGCGTCAAGGAGAGCCGAGTCCTGTCCGGACGCGTCGACCTGCACCCGGTCAAGCGACAGCGCACCACTCTGACCTACCTCTCGGTCGTCGCGTACGGAACGGACGAGGAGCGTGATGCGTACAAGGCTGCGGTCGACACCTCGCACAAGCAGGTCTTCAACGACGAGACCAGCGAGAGCCCGGTCAAGTACCACGGCATGAACCCCGAGCTCCAGCTGTGGGTCGCAGCCTGCATCTACTACGGCGTCGAGGACGTCTACCGACAGTTCTATGGCGCGATCGAGCCCGCTGACCGCGAAGCGGTCTATCAGCACTCCGCGAAGCTCGGTACGACTCTGCAGGTGCGCGAGTCGATGTGGCCCGCGACGCGCGAGGCATTCGAGGAGTACTGGGAGCAGGCCCTCGAGCAGGTCCACATCGACGACCGCATTCGCGCCTACCTGATGGAGGTCGTCCGGTTCGAGCACCTCCCACTCGGGCTCGGCAAGCTACTTGCGACGTTCAACACCTTCGTCACGACCGGGTTCCTGCCGCCGCGATTCCGCGACGAGATGCAGCTGACCTGGACGCCGCGCCAGCAGAAGAGGTTCGACCGGCTGATGAAGATCGTCGGATTCGTGACGCGGCACAGTCCCCGCATCCTGCGGGAGTTCCCGTTCAACTTCTACATGCGCGACTTCCGTCGACGCGTGCGCAAGGGCAAGCCTCTCGTCTGACCGCTATGCCGTGGTGTGCGGGTACTCGGCGGAGCGGCTCTGGAACGACAGGATCGCCGGGTTCTGAATGACACCATCACGGATCTCGATCGCGCGCTTGATCGTCTCGTCGGCGGTCCAGGCCTTCGGACCGGTGAGCACCGTCTTGACGTAGGGGAGAAGTGCCTGGCTGATCTCCCAGGAGGCTGAGTTCCACAGGTAGGACGGACTGTGGTCGACGCCGTAGTAGTTGACGTTGTCGCCGACGGTGAACATCGGCTCGTCGAACGATGTCGGCTTGGCCCAGTCGAAACCCATACCTTCATCGCACGAGACGTCGACGATCAACGTTCCGGCAGCGAGCTTCGGCAGGTCCACATCGGTGAGGAACGTGATGGGGGAGTTGGGGTCCTGTAGCACACAGTTGACGATGACGTCGTGCTCGGCGAGGAAGTCCGGCATGGGGACCCAGGCCTCATCGACGAACGCGCGGCTCTGTGCCGGCGAGGCGGCTGGATCGAAGTGCACGATGTGTGCCGAGTGGATGGGCGCGCTCACCGCTGCCACCCCTCGCTGCGTGAAGATGTCGACGTCGTGGATGCCGTGCGCGCTCAGTGCGGTGACAGCACCTCGCGCTGTGGCGCCGAAGCCGATGACCGCGGCACTGAGTCGACGACCGTAGTTTCCGGTCGTGCCTACAAGCTCGAGCGCATGCAGCACCGAGCAATATCCGGCGAGCTCATTGTTCTTGTGCAGCACGTGAAGCAGGAACGACCCGTCGCCGCTCCAGTGGTTCATTGCCTCGAAGGCGATCACGTTGAGCTTGCGATCGATCGCGACCTGCGTCAGCTCCGTGTCCTGCACGCAGTGCGGCCAGCCCCAGAGCGTCTGTCCTTCACGCATCTCCAGCAGGTCGGACGCGTGCGGCTTGGTGAGCAGGATGACGTCGCACTTCGCGATCAGCTCGGCGCGAGGGAGTATGCCGCCGACCAGCGGGAGCAGCTCCGCGTCGGAGTAGCCGAAGTCGAGCCCGTACCCCTCCTCGAGAAACACGTGGGGACGGGATGCCTTCGCAAGCCGTTCCAGATGTCGCGGATGCAACGGCAGACGCCGTTCATTTTCCTTGGACGTGTAGGCAATGACGCCTAGATCAAGCTGGCTCATACGGGACCTGCCGTAGGTGTTTCGACAGGGAGTCCGCTGCTCGGTGAGGAGCTGTCGCCCTTGGTGAAGATTACACCTGCGCACTCGCCAGCCCGGCGCTGTTCCGTCGTTGGCCGCTCACTGGAGGTGAGCGACTGATTCGTTTCAGTCGGCGACACGCAGATGGGTCGCAGCGCGTCGGGCGCGGGCGCGGGCCGCGTCGACATCCTCGCCGAGAGCGAGCGTCACTGCCATGCGCCGTCGCCCGGACACGGCGGGCTTGCCGAACAGCCTCAGAGTCGTGTCGGGTTCGGTCACCGCGTCATCGACGCCGGTGATCCGGGGCGCGTCGATCTCGCCCTCGAGGAGGACCGCGCACGACGCCGCGGGCCCACGGTTGCGGATGTTCGGGATCGGCATACCGAGGACGGCCCGGACGTGCAGGGCGAACTCTGAGAGATCCTGCGACACGAGTGTTACCAGCCCGGTGTCGTGAGGTCGCGGGGAGAGCTCGGAGAAGATCACCTCGTCGCCCCGGATGAACAGCTCGACCCCGAAGAGTCCTCGACCGGTCTTGCCGCAGAGATCTCCGACGACGGCAGCTGAGACCTGCTGTGCACGCTCCAACACGGCAGGACCGAGCGCCTGTGGCTGCCAGGACTCGCGATAGTCACCGTCGACCTGGACGTGTCCGATGGGTGAGCAGAACGAGATGACGTCAGGGCCACCGCCCGTGCCGGCGTGCTTGACTGTGAGGAGTGTGATCTCCTCGTCGAAGTCCACGAAACCCTCGATGATCACGCGACCTGCGCCGGCGCGACCGCCGGCCTGTGCGTGGTCCCAGGCCGTGGCGGCGTCGGCCATCTCACGAACCACCGACTGGCCCTTGCCCGACGACGACATCACCGGCTTGACGACGCAGGGCGTGCCAATGTCCTCGACGGCGGCCTCGAGCTCGGCGAGCGAGTCGGCGAAGCGGTACGGCGAGGTCGGCAGACCGAGCTCTTCGGCGGCGAGCCGCCGGATACCTTCGCGATCCATGGTGAGCCGGGTGGCACGGGCTGTCGGCACTACGGTCACGCCCTCAGCCTCGAGCTCCAGGAGGGTCGGCGTGTGGATCGCCTCGATCTCCGGGATCACCCAGTGCGGCTGCTCCTGCTCGACGACGGCCCGGATGGCTACGGGATCGAGCATGTCGATGACATGGCTGCGGTGCGCGACCTGCATCGCCGGGGCGTTGGCGTAGCGGTCGACCGCGATGGTCTCGACGCCGAGGCGCTGCAGCTCGATCACGACTTCCTTGCCGAGCTCTCCGGCGCCGAGGAGGAGCACACGCGTCGCGTCGGCCGACAGGGGCGTCCCGATGATCGTCACGACCGAAAGTGTAGGTGTGCTGGGCTCTGGCGCCTGGCTCGAGTGAGATGGGTGCCCCCGGCAGGACTCCGTCGGCCGCGGGCGGCCTCCTCCCCGAATCCTGAACGCCGGGGAGCTGGGAGGTTGTCGTGCGTTGGGTGGTTGTGCCCCCGGCAGGATTCGAACCTGCGCTTCCGCCTCCGGAGGGCGGCGCTCTATCCCCTGAGCTACGGGGGCCCAATGGGGCCAACTGCCGTGTGAGCCTATCGCACGGGGGCTAGCCTGAGTCCCGTGCCCAGAGTGCTCGTCGTCGACGACACCGCCTCGATTCGTTTCCTCATCCGGACCAACTTGGAGCTTGCCGGATTCGACGTCGACGAGGCGGTCGATGGCGTCGACTGCCTCGAAATCCTGGGTCGTACGGACGTGATGCCGGATGCCATCACCGTCGACGTGATGATGCCGCGTATGGACGGAGTGGCCACTGTCGCGGCGATCCGAGCCGATCCGCGAAGCGAGTCGATCGCGATCATCATGGTGTCAACGCAGGGCCACCCGGCAGCCATCCAACGCGGCATGGACGCCGGCGTCGATGCCTACATCACGAAGCCGTTCGATCCCGACTTCATGGTCAACACGGTCAGCGAAGTCATCGAGCGACTCAAGCATCCTTGAATGCGGCGCTCCTCGGACGTACGGTTTTCGTACACGGATAGGAGGTGGTCCCAGGAATGAATAGCTCTTGGACATGTGAGGTGGCTGTCCGCTAGCCGCAAGGCTTGCCGGCGGCGGCGCAAAACCCGCAGCCACCCGACCCGCAGGGAACCCGAGAAGTCCACTCGGCCCGCGCTCCTACTCCTCGGAGGCGAGTGCAGCCCTGCGGGTCGTCCGCGTTTCAGGCACAGTGGCTGCGGCCGATAGTCTTGACTGGTGACCCCCGAGCAGCTTTCCGTCGTGATCGTCGGTGCCCTTTCCTCGCTCAGCGAGGCGGGCACGATCGTGCTGCCCGATGGCGTCCCGAGCGAGGTACTCGTCGAGCGTCCCAAGGTGCGTGAGCACGGCGACTACGCGACCAACATCGCGCTCCGGCTGGCCAAGAACGCCGGTATGAATCCGCGCGACTTCGCGCAGCTGCTCGCCGACGAGCTGGCCACCGCCGATGGCGTCGCCAGTGCTGAGATCGCTGGTCCCGGCTTCCTCAACATCCGGGTCGCTGCAGGTGCCCAGGGAGCGCTGGCGCCGCAGATCGTCGGGGCCGGCGAGTCATACGGCACGAGCAACCTCTATGCAGGTCAGCGCGTCAATCTCGAGTTCGTCAGCGCCAACCCCACAGGCCCGATCCACATCGGTGGCGTCCGGTGGGCCGCAGTGGGCGACTCGCTGGGCCGCATCCTGACGGCAATCGGGGCCGACGTGACGCGGGAGTACTACTTCAACGACCACGGCGTGCAGATCGACCGGTTCGCCCGCTCGCTGCTCGCCGACGCGCGCGGCGAAGAGGCGCCGGAGGACGGCTACGGCGGCCAGTACATCTCCGACATCGCCGCGACCGTCATCGCCAAGCACCCTGAGGCGGCAGCGCTGCCGGATGCCGAGGCGCTCGAGACGTTCCGCGCCGAGGGCGTCGACCTGATGTTCACCGAGATCAAGAAGAGCCTGCACGAATTCGGCGTCGACTTCGACGTCTACTTCCACGAGAACGACCTGCACGAGTCCGGCGCCGTGGATCGCGCGATCAAGCGGCTGCAGGAGCTCGGCATGATGTACGAGCAGGACAACGCCACCTGGCTGCGCACCTCCGATTTCGGCGACGACAAGGACCGCGTCGTCATCAAGTCCGACGGCCAGCCCGCCTACATCTCCGGCGACCTCGCGTACTACCTCGACAAGCGCGAACGTGGCTTCGACCGCTGCATCATCATGCTCGGCGCCGATCACCACGGTTACGTGTCGCGGATGCTCGCCATGTGCGCTGCGTTCGGTGACACCCCGAAGGTCAACCTCGAGCTCTTGATCGGCCAGCTGGTCAATCTCGTACGTGACGGCGAGCCGTTGCGGATGAGCAAGCGCGCCGGCACGGTCATCACGATGGAAGACCTGGTCGAGTCGATCGGCGTCGATGCTGCGCGCTATGCACTGGCTCGCTACTCGATGGACTCGACGATCGACCTGGACCTCGACCTGTGGGCCAAGCAGGACAGCGACAACCCGGTCTACTACGTCCAGTACGCCCACGCGCGGCTCTCGTCGATCATCCGCAATGCCGTCGACCTCGGCGTCGTCATCGATGAGTCGAGCTTCAACCCCTCGTTGCTCGCTGTCGAGCAGGAGGGCGCACTCCTGCGATCGCTCGCCGACTACCCGAAGGTGGTCGCCCGCGCCGCCGAGCTGCGTGAGCCGCATCGCGTGGCCCGCTACCTCGAGGACACGGCCGCGGCGTTCCACAAGTTCTACGACGTCGCCCACGTACTGCCCAAGGGTGACGAGGAGCCAACCGATCTCCACCGCGCGCGGCTGATGCTGGTCGCCGCAACACGGCAGGTCATCGCCAATGGTCTCGGCCTGCTGGGTGTCTCCGCCCCGGAGAGGATGTAGCCATGCGGTCACACGAAGCAGGCGCACTGCACGGTCAGTCCGGAGATCGCGGACCCGCGTGGCTCCGAACTCCCGAAGACCCCAACGAGCTCGTGCCGCATCTGTGGGCGTCCAACGTCTCCAAGGTCGACGGTGTCCTGACCGTTGCTGGCGAGTCGGCGACAGACCTCGCGGCGGAGTTCGGCACGCCGGCCTACATCGTCGACGAGGACGACTTCCGACGTCGCGCGCGTAACTTCAAGGAAGCCTTCCCTGATGCAGACGTGTTCTATGCCGGCAAGGCATTCCTGTGCGTCGCTGCTGCTCGGTGGATCGCCGAGGAGGGCCTCAACCTCGACGTTTGCACCGGCGGTGAGCTCGCCGTCGCGATCAGGGCCGAGTTCCCGCCGGAGCGCATCGGCCTCCACGGCAACAACAAGTCGGTCTCTGAGCTGCGACGTGCGCTCGAGATCGGCGTCGGCCGCATCATCATCGACTCGGTCGAAGAGATCGAGCGTCTTGGTGCACTGGCGGCCGAGCTGGGTGTGACGGCTCCCGTCATGATCCGTGTGACGGCCGGTGTCGAGGCCCATACGCACGAATACATCTCGACATCGCACGAGGACCAGAAGTTTGGCTTCTCCATCTCCGGTGGTGACGCATTCGATGCCGTACGCCGCGTGCTCGCCTATCCCGGCCTCAAGATGCTCGGGCTCCACTCCCACATCGGCTCGCAGATCTTCGTGACGGACGGTTTCGAGGTCGCGGCTCGTCGCGTGCTGCGCCTACACGCGCAGATCCAGAAGGAGCTTGGTGTCGTACTGCCCGAGTTCGACCTGGGCGGCGGCTTCGGCATCGCCTATACGACGCAGGACGATCCATCGACGCCCGAGGACCTCGCCCGCGGCATGCTCAAGATCGTCGACGACGAGTGCGCTGCGATGGGCATCGAGGTGCCTCAGCTCTCGATCGAACCAGGTCGGGCCATCGCCGGACCATCGACGTTCACGCTGTACGAGGTCGGTACGACCAAGACAGTTGCTCTCGACGGCGGGGCCTCACGTCGCTACGTATCGGTCGACGGTGGCATGAGTGACAACATCCGTCCTGCGCTCTACAGCGCCGACTACTCCTGCACCCTCGCCTCGCGGGGTTCGGATGCACCGGCGGTGCTCAGCCGCGTTGTCGGCAAGCATTGTGAATCCGGTGACATCGTCGTGAAGGACGAGTTCCTGCCCGGCGACGTCAAGGCAGGCGATCTGCTCGCCGTACCCGGCACCGGTGCCTACTGCCGCTCGCTGGCCAGCAACTACAACCACGTGCCACGGGCCGCAGTCGTCGCCGTTCGCGATGGCGAAGCCCGTGTGATCGTGCGCCGCGAGACCGAGGACGATCTGCTTGCCCTCGACCTCGGCTGACTCATAGCCCGAGGTCGTCCAGCATGTGCCGTAGGACGGTGGCGCGTGCGCGCACGCTCGACTCGACCGCCGATGGCTCGTTGCCGAGTCGGTCGAGCGGTACCGATGAGATGCCGTGTGCGATGGCCAGCTGGATGGTGTGGGCGCGCTTGAGGTCAGCCTCGCCGATCTCAACCCCGGACTCGGCGAGCCCTTCTCGATAGCCGATGAGCGAGGCCTCTTGGATGTCGCGGAATGTAGAAGCGTCGGAGCGATCGAGGTCGACTTCGCTGTAGACAAGCTGACTCAGGTCGAATCCGAGAGCTGTGCGGCACCAGAAGCCCCAGTCGATGACGCAGAACCCGTCTGGCACGACCAGGAGGTTCTGCGGAGCCGCGTCGCCGTGGGCGTTGAGCAGTGGAAGCTCCTCGATCTCCTCGATCAAGGTCGGCGCCGCGCCGATCAGCGACATGAGCCGCGCCCTGAGTGAGTCGTCGAAATGGGCTGCGACCGCGGGATGATGCCATACTCCGCCCTCTTGGTACGCGGACACGAACTGGTCGCTGAGACGCTTGTCGAAATAGGCGCGCGCCTGGTGCGGTCCTGCAGGGTGCGTGAGCTCCTGGTCCATCGCCGCCACGTCGGCTGAACCGGCAAAACGTCCCAGCATGGCGGCCGCATCTCGATAGCGGTCGGTTGTCCACTGGCTCTCGTCGTGCTCCACCGCATCGAGCCATAGTGCGCATGATTCGTCATCGACCTCCGCCACCCGATGGGCCATCGGAATCCGCATCCCATGCGGCACGCGGATCGCCAGGTCGCTTCGATAGGCATTCGGCTCGACGTGCCAGGGGAGTGCGTTCGCGACCATCTCGTGGAACTGAGGAGGGATGTTCGCCATGGCGGGCGATCTGAGCGCGGACTGCACCACCTTGACGAAGAGTCGAAATGGCAGGTCTGCGCCGTTCTGGCGAGCCGTCCCGGTGACCCACCACCGTTCAGCGGTCGTCAAGGTCGTCAGGCCGTAGTCGACGACCTCGACGCGTGACTCGACGATGCCGTCGCCCGACAGCATCTCGGCCAGGGTCTCGTCGTCGACGTCGACGGGGCCGAGCGCATCTCTGCCGGTCATCGCTCCTCCTCAAGCCCCTGCCCACAGAAGGTAGCGGTGGGGCGGTTGTTCGTCGAGAGGGTCAGCCGACGCGGCGCACCAGTCGCTGGGCGCCTGAACCGTTGCCGCCCAGTGCGTCATCGGAGTTGTAGAGTGCACAGCTCTTGAGCGACAGGCACCCGCAGCCGATGCAGCCGTCCAACGTGTCCCTCAGACGCTCGAGCTGATCGATCCGGGCGTCGAGCTCAGGGCGCCAGCGTGCTGAGAGGCGAGCCCAGTCGGCTTTGGTGGGTGTCCTAGCGCTGGGGAGCGATGACAGCGCATGCTCGATCTGGGCGAGCGAGATGCCGAGGCTCTGAGACACGCGTATGAATGCGATGCGCCGGAGCACGTCACGGTGATAGCGGCGTTGGTTGCCGGCCGTACGTCGACTGGTGATCAGGCCTTCGCGCTCGTAGAAGTGGAGGGCCGAGACGGAAACGCCGGATCGCTCGGCTGTCTCGCCGGGCGTCAGCTCGCGATGGCGCAGGGAGGCGTTGCTCATGACCTGAACGGTACTTGAGGTCTGGTCAGCCGAAGAAGCGAATCGCTGCGGTCACGCCTGCTGCGACCAGGACAGCTGTCAGGACGCCCGCACGGGTCCAGATCATCAGCGCCCCGCCGACGACAACTCCGACGAAATCGGCTCCAACATGCAGCTCGTCGCCGTCGGCAAGGATGCTCGTGACGACCAGTGCGGCGAGAAGGGCAGGAGCCATCAGCATGATGACGCCGTTGATGCGGGGCGACAGCTCGCGGCCACCCATCACGACCGGGCCGAACCCCTTGATGAGCGCCGTGACGACGGTTGCACCGGCGATGGTCCACCAAATCGTGCTCGTCATGCAGTCCTCCTGGTCTGGCGAAGGCCCCACAGAGCGACCAGGCTCGCGGCGAGCACCGGCACACCAGCCGGCGTGACCTCGACCAACGCGAGGGCGACGATGGACCCAGCGAGGGCAATGCCCGCCGCGCGGCGGTTCTTGATCTCGGAGATCAGCAGGGCAAGGAAGAACATCGGGTAGATCGCGTCGAGACCGAACCGTGAGGTGTCGCCGAGCAGGTCGCCGCCGAAAGCGCCGAGCGTTGTCCCGGTGACCCAGCAGACGTACTGGGGAGCGGTCGAGCCGAACAGGAACCATCGGTCGAAGGTGCCGTCGCCTCGACTGGCCATCGCCCACGAGGCATCGACGACTGTCTGGCCCTGGGCGGCGCGGAGGACCGGAGGACCGGGCAGTGACGGACCGAGGGCAATGCCCATCGGGAGGAACCGCGAGTTCATGAGCGCCGCAGCGGCAATCGCCGCTCCTGCCGTGCCCCCGCCGACCAAGATCGCGACGGCAGTGAACTGGGCCGAACCTGCAAAGACAATGGCGGACATGATGATGGCGGCCGCAACCGAGAAGCCCGCATCTCGCGCGATGACGCCGAACGAGGCAGACAACAGAAGCCCTACGGCGGCGTACGGAATGCCAGCTCTGGCTCCCGCAACGAATGAGGCGCGGTGATCCTCGGCGCGGGATTCAGGGCTCGTCACGAATCCAGCGTGCCAGCCACCCACTGACACTTCGGTCGCCGGGATTGACCTCAACTCTACTTCAGGTTGTCTGATACTCCTCATGACTGCTGAGACCGCGACTGAACGCGAACGCCTGTGGCTGGGCCCGTACGGACGAGTTGTCGCGGGGATCTTCGCCCTGGCGTTCCTCATTGCGTTCGAGTCGCTGGCGGTCGCGACAGTCATGCCGGTCGTCGCGAAGGACCTTGATGGACTGAGTCTGTACGCGCTCGCGTTTGCAGCGCCCACTGCGATCGCTGTCATCACGATGGCGATCGCGGGTCCGATGATCGATCGCCAAGGACCTGGCCCGGCTCTGCTTGCCGGAGTGGGGATCTTCGTGCTGGGGCTTGTGGTCGCCGGATCGGCACTCAACATGGAGGTGTTCCTCCTGGGTCGTTGCGTCCAGGGCCTCGGCAGCGGCTTCGTGGGCGTGGGCCTCTACGTCGTCATCGGCAGCGTATTTCCCGACGAGATGCGTGCCCGGGTCTGGACCGTGATGACGAGTGCGTGGCTCCTGCCAGGGCTGGTTGGACCGGTGATCGCAGGATTCATCGCCGATCAGGTTGGCTGGCGCTGGGTGTTCCTCAGCGTTCCTGTGATCGCGGTCGGCTCAGTGGCTCTGTTCTGGGACGCCGTCCGGCGCGTCAAGGGCGATCACGGCGTCAAGAGCGACTACCGACGTGTCGGGTGGGCCGCGTTGACCGCGACCGGCATCCTCGGCGTGAGCGTGGCAGGTCAGCGCGGGTTCGCCCTGTGGCCGGCCTTGTTGGTCGCCGGGTTCGCGCTGACGTTTGCGTACGGCCCCCGGCTCCTTCCCCGCGGCACATGGCTGGGGCGTCGGGGCCTGCCAAGTGTCATCGCTGCGCGGAGCTTGCTGAGCGCGGCCTTCTTCGGAGCCGAGACGTACGTCCCGCTTTCGCTCGTCGAGCATCGTGGACTGAGCGTTTCGCAGGCGGGTCTTCTCCTGACCAGTGCCGCCGTGCTGTGGTTCACCGGCTCGTGGTTGGCAGCCAACGTCCCCGCACTCTCGTCCAAGGTGCTGAGGGTCAGGGTCGGCGCGGTTTGCGTGCTGGTCGGCACGGCTGCCGGGGCAATGAGCTTGGTCGATGCGGTGCCAGTCGTACTGATCGCGGTGATCTGGAGCATCGGCGGGCTCGGAATGGGAATGGCGGCCTCGACGCTCGGTGTCCTGCTGCTCGACCACTCCGCGCCAGGAGAGCAGGGCGTCAACAGTGCCGCGATGCAGACCAGTGACGCGGCGGTTCAGTCAATCGTGCTGGCGATCGGCAGCGTCATGTTCGCGATCATGCTCACGAGTCATGCGATGGCTGGCTATGTCCTCGTGTCCGTGTTGGCCATGCTCACAGCGGCAGTCGCAGTGGCGGTCTCAACTCGCCTGGAGTCTCACGCCTGAGCTGGTGCTCAACCCGTGCAGACGACGACTTGGTAGAGCTTCGTGGCCCTGCTGGTGCTCGCCCTGACTCCGTCGACCGTGATGGTGCAGGTCGCATACGTCGAGCCATTGATGACCTGTACGAATGCCTGCGCGACGGCTCGTGGACCACGCAGGTTGTAGGTCATCGAGGTCTGGCGATTGGCGAGGCGCGGGGCGGTGTCGCCGTCCGCGGTCCTGTAGACGTACTTCATCGGGCCATCGGAGGTCAGGGTGATGAGCACGTTGTGAACGGTGTTGCCCGTGCCCGCGTTCCTGAGCGGATCGCCGGTGACAGTGAGCGATCCACCACCTTCGAAGAATTTCTCGAAGCCTTCGGGGATCTCATCGCGAGGCGGTTGGGTCGGCTGGAGGCTCACACTCGGCGCGGTGGGCCCCGCCGCGCTGGGCTCGTCGTCGTCTTCCACGAACATCATGTAGGCGCCGACCAGCAGGAGGATTGTCCCGAGGACCGTCGCGACAACGGCGATTCTTTGTCCTCGACGTCGAGAGTGGCGCATGAACCTTCTTAACACGGTGGGTGGGGTCGACCTTGCTCTGGAGACAACGACTGCGAACCGGTCGAGTTATCGAGATCGCACGACGCCACCTGTCCATCTATTCGGGGAGTGCCGCGCCGGAACTCATGCGCCGATACCCTTGACCAGTGAGCGCCTCATCGTGGTCTGCCGGCCGCCCACTTCGCGTTGCCCTGTTGGGCTGCGGCGTCGTGGGCAGCGAAGTCGCGCGCCTGCTGACCCGCGACGCCGAAGAGCTGGCGCAGCGCGTTGGCGCTCCGCTCGAGCTGGCCGGCATCGCCGTACGGCGGCTCGGTCGCGAGCGTGACCTCGACGTCTCGCCTGACCTGTTCACCACAGACGCCGCTGGGCTGGTGAGTCGAGACGACATAGACGTGGTCATCGAGGTGATCGGTGGCATTGAGCCCGCTCGTGAGTTGATCCTGTCGGCTCTCGATAACGGCGCGTCCGTTGTGACTGCCAACAAGGCGCTTCTTGCCGAGGACGGTGCAACGCTGTTCGAGGCGGCCGAGAAGGCCGAGCGTGACCTCTACTTCGAAGCCGCTGTTGCGGGCGCCATTCCGATCGTGCGTCCGCTGCGCGAGTCACTCGCCGGCGACTCCGTCGAACGCGTGCTCGGCATCGTCAACGGCACCACCAACTTCATCCTCGACGCCATGACCACCAACGGCACAGGATTCTCAGAGGCGCTCGACGAGGCGCAGCGACTCGGCTATGCCGAGGCCGACCCGACTGCGGACATCGAGGGATTCGATGCGGCCGCCAAGGCAGCGATCCTGTCGGGACT
Organism: Propionibacteriales bacterium; assembly: GCA_038256885.1. Classification (GTDB taxonomy): domain Bacteria; phylum Actinomycetota; class Actinomycetes; order Propionibacteriales; family Nocardioidaceae; genus Aeromicrobium. The sequence goes on along the minus strand of JBBSJW010000050.1, from coordinate 5,221 downwards.
CGCGTTCCACACGCGTATGACCCTTGGGGACGTCCACCGCGAAGGCATCACCGAAGTCAGTGCTGCTGACATCCGCTCGGCGAGCGAAATGGGTTGCGTCGTCAAGCTGCTCGCGATCTGCGAGAAGCGCGACACCCCGGACGGGCCCGCGGTCTCGGCGCGCGTCCACCCCGCGATGATCCCGCTCTCCCACCCGCTGGCCAGCGTCCGCGGTGCCTACAACGCGGTGTTCGTCGAGAGCGAGTCGGCGGGTCAGCTCATGTTCTACGGCCCGGGTGCAGGCGGAGCGCCGACCGCCAGCGCCGTGCTCGGCGACGTCGTCTCAGTCGCTCGCAACCGTCGCAATGACGTCTTCGGTCCGGGTGAGTCGACCCATGCACAGCTCGAGGTGCTCGACATCGGCCGCGCTCGTACGCGCTATCACGTCGCCATCGACGTCGACGACCGTCCGGGCGTGCTCGCCGCTGTGGCCCACGCCTTTGCCGAGTTCGACGTGTCGATCAGGACGGTGCGTCAGGAGGGCTCCGGTCTCGACGCGCAGCTCGTGATCGTGACCCACGAAGCCGACGACGCCGCGCTGTCGGCGACTGTCGCTGCGCTGCGCGAGATGGACATGGTTCGCGACGTCTCATCTGTCATGCGTGTCGAGGGAGGATTCTGATGGCTCACCTCTGGCGTGGCGTCATTGAGGAGTACCGCGAGTGGCTTCCGGTCACCGCCGACACCCCGGTCATCACTCTCGGCGAAGGTGGCACCCCGCTGGTGCACTCGGCGTGGCTGTCCGGCTTGGTGCACGGCGACGTCTGGCTCAAGGTCGAGGGCGACAACCCCACCGGATCGTTCAAGGATCGCGGAATGACGCTGGCGCTCTCCGTCGCTGTCGGCGAAGGCGCCAAGGCCGTGGTGTGCGCGTCGACCGGCAACACCTCTGCGTCGATGGCTGCCTATGCCGCTCGAGCCGGTATCACGCCGATCGTCCTGGTCCCGCATGGCAAGATCGCCGCCGGCAAGATGGCGCAGGCGGTCATGCACGGTGCGGAGATCATCCAGGTCAAGGGTGGCTTCGACGAGTGTCTGCAGCTCTCCCGAGGACTCGCTGACAAGTACCCTGTCGCGCTGGTCAACTCGGTCAACCCCGTACGTCTCCAGGGTCAGAAGACGGCGGCATTCGAAATCATTGATGCGCTCGGCTCCACCCCGGACATGCACGTTCTGCCGGTCGGCAACGCCGGCAACATCTCTGCCTATTGGATCGGCTACCGCGAGTACGCCGACGCGGGCATCGCCACCAGGACCCCGCTGATGTGGGGCTTCCAGGCCCAGGGCTCCGACCCGATCGTTCAGGGAGCGCCAATCGCGCATCCGGAGACCCTGGCGACCGCCATCCGCATCGGCAATCCGGCGTCGTGGCAGCTCGCCACCTCCGCACGCGACGAGTCGGGTGGACGTATCGACTCAGTCAGTGACGAGCAGATCCTTCAGGCTCAGCGCGACCTCGCCTCGCACGACGGCGTGTTCGTCGAGCCTGCCTCGGCCGCGGGCGTCGCCGGACTCGTCGCTGCAGCCTCTGCCGGCCAGGTCGAGCCCGGGCAGACGATCGCTGTCACCGTCACCGGCCACGGTCTCAAGGACGTCGACACGGCGCTCTCGGGTATTGGATCCATCGTTGACGCCGTCATCGAGGCTGACGTCGACGCCGCGGCAGCCGCTGCGGGCCTCGCGTGAGCTTCGTCGCCGGGCCGGTCACCGTACGTACCCCGGCCTCCAGTGCCAACCTCGGTCCGGGCTTCGACGCGCTCGGTCTCGCCCTCTCGTTGTACGACGACGTCACCGCGGAGGTGCTGCCGCTCGGCCTCGAGATCGAGGTGACCGGCGAGGGCAGCGAAGGTGTTCCGAAGGACGACAAGCACCTGATCGTACGAGCGATGCATGCCGCGTTCGATGCGCTGGGGGAGCGCCCTTCAGGCCTGCGACTGACCTGCGTCAATGCGATCCCGCACGGTCGTGGACTGGGTTCGTCGGCGGCCGCGATCGTGGCGGGCATCTCGCTCGCCAATGCCCTGTTCGACGGAGATGGACTCGACGGCGTGGCCGCATTCCAGCTCGCGGCTGACCTTGAAGGTCATCCCGACAATGTCGCTGCGGCGATGTTCGGTGGGCTGACGATCGCCTGGCTCGACGATGGAGCGGCGCAGGTCGAGAGGCTCGACTCGAGTGTCCAGGTGACGGCGTTCGTGCCGCCCGAAGCGGTGTCGACGGAGAAGGCGCGTGGGTTGCTGCCCGCGACAGTTCCGCACGCCGACGCTGCGGCCAACGCTGGTCGCGCTGCCCTGCTCGTACACGCCCTGACCGGTGCACCCCAGGTGCTGCTCGCGGCGACCGAGGACCGGCTCCATCAGTCGTATCGAGCGAGCGCGATGTCGCACTCGTACGAGCTGATGTCGAACCTGCGAGCGGACGGCATTGCCGCCACGATCTCGGGTGCCGGACCCACTGTTCTGGCCTTTGCGCGAGGGCTGGGCGACCGCATTCCTGATGGCTGGACCCTGCATGAGCTGGACGTCGATCCTGAGGGCGCACACGTCGTCGCGACATGAACCATGCAGGAATGCCGGACGCCCTTGGTGTTATGGTGGAAAGGTCGGAGTCGAGTTCATACTCCCCGACAAGCCATTTAAGAAGCCCGTCGGATACGGGCAAGCCTTTTATGTGATCTGTCAGTTCCCGATTTCTGGCAGCAGTTACTTGGCCTGTGGCCCCATTCAAAGGAACCTACGTGACAGAAACATCCACGACACCTGACGCCATCGCTGCCGACGCAGCTACCGAAACCCCCAAGAAGTCCGGGGGAGGACTGGGCGGCAAGGTGCTCGCCGAGCTGCAGGACATCGCCGGCGGACTCGGAATCGACGGCGCGGCGGGTATGCGCAAGGGCGCCCTCATCGACGCCATCAAGACGGCTCGCGGCGAGAACGCCCCAGCCAAGGTCGAGAAGGCAGGCGCCCCGGCGAAGGCCGAGAAGACTGACGCGCCGGTCAAGGCTGACAAGGTCGACAAAGCTGACATGACCGACGACGCCAAGAGCGACGCTGGAGAAGGCGATGCCCCCAGCAAGAACGACGAGTCCAAGGACGACGCGAACGGCGAAGGCGGCAACAACCGCAATCGCAACCAGAACAATCGCAACCAGAACAACCAAGGTGGCGGCAACCAGCCGAACAATCGCAACCAGAACAACCAAGGTGGCGGCAACCAGCAGAACCGCAACCAGAACCAGAACCAGAACAACCAGAACCAGAACCGCAACCAGGGCCCCGAGGACGAGGACGACGAGTTCGGCGGAGGCCGTCGTCGCAACCGTCGCGGACGCAACCGCAATGGCGGACGCGGCGGCATGGAGGCCGAGCCGACCTTCACAGAGGACGACATCCTCGTACCCGCTGCTGGCATCCTCGACATCCTCGACAACTACGCTTTCGTGCGCACGACGGGCTACCTGCCGAGCGAGAACGACGTCTACGTCTCGCTGACGATGGTCCGCAAGTGGGGCCTTCGTCGCGGTGACGCCGTCATCGGCCAGGTGCGACAGCCCCGCGAGGGCGAGCGCAAGGAAAAGTTCAACCCGATGGTCAAGATCGACTCGGTCAACGGGATGACGCTCGACGACAGCAACAAGCGCGTTGAGTTCTCCAAGCTCACTCCGCTCTACCCGTCCGAGCGCCTCCGTCTCGAGGGTGAGGCCGGTGGCATCACCGGTCGCGTCGTCGACCTGGTTGCCCCGATCGGCAAGGGCCAGCGCGGTCTGATCGTCTCGCCGCCCAAGGCGGGCAAGACGATGATCATGCAGCAGGTTGCCAACGCGATCACCGAGAACAACCCCGAGGTCCACCTGATGATCGTCCTCGTCGACGAGCGTCCGGAGGAGGTCACCGACTTCCAGCGGACCGTCAAGGGTGAGGTCATCGCCTCGACGTTCGATCGTCCGGCAACGGATCACACGATGGTTGCCGAGCTCGCCATCGAGCGCGCCAAGCGTCTCGTCGAGCTGGGTCACGACGTCGTGCTGCTGCTTGATGGCATCACGCGTCTCGGCCGTGCCTACAACCTCGCTGCTCCGACCAGCGGTCGCATCATGTCGGGTGGTGTCGATTCGTCGGCGCTCTACCCGCCCAAGAAGTTCTTCGGCGCTGCCCGCAACATCGAGGACGGCGGTTCGCTGACGATCCTCGCCACCGCGCTGGTCGAGACCGGTTCGCGTATGGACGAGGTCATCTTCGAAGAGTTCAAGGGCACCGGCAACTGGGAGCTCCGCCTGCGGCGCGACTTCGCGGACAAGCGCATCTTCCCGGCCGTCGACGTTGACGCGTCGAGCACGCGTCGTGAAGAGCTGCTCATGGGCAAGGACGAGCTCGCTGTCGTCTGGAAGCTGCGACGGGTACTTTCGGGCCTCGAGGGTCAGCAGGGCCTGGAGCTCATCCTCGACAAGCTCAAGAAGACCGACAGCAACGTCGAGTTCCTGATGCAGATCAACAAGACGCTGCCGCAGGACACCAACAACGGCAGCTGAGTCATTCGCAAAGCCCGGCGTCCTGATGGATGCCGGGCTTTGTGCTGTCTCGTTGTGCCGAGGTTGAAGGCCGCCTCTAGGATTTGAGCCATGACAACTGCGCACGACTTCTCCGCGACAGCCATTGATGGCACCGAGCAGCTTCTCGCCGACTACAAGGGCAAGGTCCTTCTGGTCGTCAACACGGCGACCGCTTGTGGGTTCACCCCTCAGTTCAAGGGACTCGAGAGGGTCTACCAGGAGTACGTCGACCGCGGCCTGGTCGTGCTCGGCTTCCCGTGCGATCAGTTCGGCGGACAGAACCCCGGCGACGACGAGGAGACGGCGACGTTCTGCGAGAAGAACTTCGGCGTGACGTTCCCGCTGTTCTCGGAGATCGAGGTCAACGGCGACGGCGCCCATCCGCTCTACAAGTGGTTGAAGGACGAGAAGGGTGGTCTTGCCGGAAGCAAGATCAAGTGGAACTTCACCAAGTTCCTGATCGACACCGAGGGCAATGTCGCCAAGCGCTACGGCTCGACGACCACCCCCGACAAGATCAAGGGCGACATCGAGAAGCGTGGCGTCCTCGTCCCTATCGAGGTCGACGAGAACGGACTGATTCTCGACGGTCACCACCGGAAGCGTGCTTGCGAGGAGCTCGGCGTCGACTGG